>JANTFQ010000006.1 GCA_024763405.1 Calditrichaceae bacterium | reverse complement strand
AACGGTGTGCGCAGGTAAAACTTTGAGCGGCTCATTATGGTGAGAAAAGCATCATGATCCTGATCACCGGCCAACAGCACATTTTTCTGCACACCCAATTCGGCGATGAGTTCCTGAATTGCTTCCGAACCCATTTCCGAACCCATGATTATCAGCCCAAAATCCGGCATTTTCTTAACCACAACGGCTACGGCCTGAATCATTTCTTCAATAAAAAATTCCGGACGGAAAAATACATAACTGCAAATGACCGGTGAATGGCTGCTAAAAAACGTTTCGGTTTTTTCGGGGAGATCGACTTTTTCGAAATTCAGATATTGTTTGCTGAAAGCCTGAATGGTTTCAATTTTATCGGGATTTACACCATAACCGATGATGTTCTTTTTTACTGCTTCATTATTACAGATAATCGTACGGGGCAGCCAAAAGATGTATTTATAAAGAAGCGTAAGCTGCGGCGCCTGACTTTGCGGAAAATATTTTTGTACCGGTCCGGCATGAAACGTAATAACTGGCCGGCGAAAGGTGAGTACCGAAATAAGCAGGGCGATACTGGTCAGCATAAAACCTTTGGGGGAATCGCCGTTTAAATGCATGTGAATCAGAAATCCTTTCAGGCGGTGTTTAAGTACTTTAATGGAATAATCCAGTGCGCCAAATACCGGGATAAAATCACGGTCTGTTAAAAAACGTCCTTTACCCACGTTTAGTACGGAACAAACATCACCGGCTTTTTCCATAACCTGTTTTAAAAAATAGATACGCATGCCCCAACCGGCACGCGGCGGCGGATAGGATGAAATTTCCAATACTTTAATCTGCTTATTATGCAAAGCGCCGTACTCCTTTTACTAATTTGTTATAAATTGGATGGTTTTGCCTTCGACAAGCTCAGGCAGCGTCCGACTATACGCCCGCCGAAGTCGCCAATATCATTGCTGACCGGCATAATTAATTTCTTCACGTTTTAAATAGAAACTTTAAATATCCGGCCTGGATTTACGTTATAAAAATTCGGGAAGGACAAACGGCTCAGATGGTAATTGATTTCGAATTCCCATTATAATTAATTTTGACACGAACTATCTGCTGACTATCTTTTTCTATATTTACTGTATATTCTCTGCCTTCTCGGGAAATTTTTATTTCCGGCCATTGACTGCTGACCTGCCATTCCTGTTCATTTTTATACGGCAGATACAGAGTAACCAGCATAAAGGGAAGCGCATATTCACCGCCGATACGCGCCGTAAACGCCGGCGTCCGCGCCAGGTACGTCGGCGAAATCCAGCCCTTGTCCGGACCGTCTCCGCCTTTGTTTATTTCAAAATTGAAAAAATCTGTTCCATTACTAAAATAATGCAGAGATAAATTCCCATGCTGACCTTTAGCAAAAAGGATATTTTTTTCTTCCTCTTTTTCCAGAAGAACAGTCGAATCAAAATGCTGATTGTAATAAACAGAATGTTTGTCATTCCCTTCCCCGAATACTCGGTCGATGGAAATGAAAAAAGAATTATCCACAAACAGGAAACACCTGCGGTGGGTTGGTTTACCCGGTAGACGATGGTAGCCGTAATGCTCGGCACACACACCCTGTACCCAGTCTTCCTGCGCGCGGGAAAGCAGTTTAAACTTTGGCGCATGCGACCACTGCAGTATCCCGCCCTGTTTGGCCTGCGACTGACCGTCAATTTCGATGGTGTTGTGGGCAGCGGTGCTGCGGAAATAGGAGTGCCAGTTAAAATCGCCGCGGTAGTTGGAAAAACCGGGATCAATTAAAAAGGATTCCCCAAAAGCAGAAAGCTCGATGGCCAGTAAATCGGCGTGTCCGTGGGCGGCCGAGGGTGTTTCATCATGAAATACACCGTGTGCCAGCGGGCCGTGGTCCATCATTCCAAAAAGACCTTTATTTCTGAAAATCGTGTAGCCCGCTTCGGAGAGCTGAACAAAATCAGCATCTGCTTTCTTTTCATCCAGTTCGTTAAATCGTTTATAATCATTTCCCGGCAGAATCCAAAAGGCATCTTCCTTAAAACAGCCGGCTACACGTTTCATATCAGCACGATTAAAGAGTGCGGCGCCGATAGACTGAAACGAAGTGAAATCCCAGTGAGTCGGATTACTGAAATAGATAGATCGGGCGTCATCAATATCACCGAGATAAGGCAGGTTCCCTTCGGGTTTGGTCATAAACAGCGCAAATTCTGTGGCCTTTTCAAGGCGTTTAGTAAAACTTTCCGGTACAGAATCTCCGTTTAAGCGCTTAAAAGCCAGAGCCTGTATGAAGAATCCCAGCGTAAAATGGTGGTAAAACGTGGCCTGCTCTACCAGACCGCCATCCGTATGGAATTGCTTAGTTACCTGATCCTGCAGAATCCGCCAGCTCTCTTCTTCATATTTTTTGGCATTTTTAAATCCGGGAAAGAGATAGCCAACAGCAAAAAATCCGGCTGCTTCGCCAATCAGATGGTTGTAGGGACTGAAATAAATGGATAGATTTTCGTGCAGATAGACGCCGCTTAAATAGATTAGTCGTAATAAAATTTTTAAAGTTTTATTATCCGGTTTTGGACCCGCCTTGTAAAAATTTAAAATCCAGATAAAGGCTAAAACCCGGACGCCCACTTCCAGCGCACTACTCCAGGCAATTCCCATTTTGTAGGGATTTTGTTTATCCCAATCGGTAATCAGTTCCTCAACTTTTTGACCATATTTTTCTTCACCGGAAAGATAGTACGCCTTGGCTATTTCGATGACAAACTGCAGCCGGTTCACTTCCCAAACATGTTTTACATCGCCGGCATTTTTATTGGTAAAAATATTTATATCCCGGTAAAAGCCTTGGGGATAGGGATTTAACGAAACGGGATCGCTTTGCCAGGGAATGGGATCGGGCAGTTGGAATTCAACTCCTAAAAAAGCGAATTTATGTTCCAAGAACTGGTTTGCCCGCAAAAGGCTCTGTTTGTATTCGGCAGGATAGTTCGTTAAGAACTTCTGCCGACGTTCTTCACTCAACGGTTCGGATACGGCGCGCATCATCTGCGGATTTTTCAGTAGGTCGATTATTTTATTCTGTTTAAAAAGAGAAAATAGTTCGGGATGCCGGGCATCAAAGATATTAAACTCATCCGACATGAGACGTTGCTGTTCCCGCTTAAAAAAGAGGCGTTCTTTTTTAATCCGTATCTGCTCACCGAATCTGAAGAGAATTTCCTGCAGGGACATACGCTGTATTTTTTTAATTTTTTGGGAAAGACTCATTTCTCGGAAACCAATTTATATATTTCTTTCATCGTATTGCGCACAATCCAGCGGCTGTACAGATTTTCGATTCTCGAGTGTTCCCAGTAGCGCGCAGTTTTACCGAGATGGTTAATTCTATGCTGCATCAAATAAATCTTAAACAGCGGATTCCTATCAATGGAGCCGTCACCATAGCCGGTTAAAAAACTTTTCGTTAATACATCTATAATTTTCTTTTGATAGATGGGTTTGTTTTTTAAAAGCGTCAGTTGGTGATAAAAACGGGATAAATCATGGAAAGGTGATCCGCTTTCCATTTTATTAAAATCCAGAACAATAATTTTTTCGTTTTGAACAAGAATATTTGAAAGTGAAAAATCAGAATGCAGGTAACACATTTGTTTATCCTGCTCCGATACTTTTTCCCACAAGCTGTTAATATAATTATTTATCTTTTTCTGCAGATTAATATCAAATTCGATTTTGGGGTTTTCCACAATCTTTGCAAGCCGGAGATTTACATAATCGAGCAAAGAATCAAGCGCTATTTTTTGTGTTTCTTCTTTTACCTGAACAGACTGGAATTTATACAGCCATTCTCCGCTACGGTGAACCATTTCCTGTATTTTCCGGATTAATGAAGGGGAAGGGAAATAGCGTACTTGTTTAAAAATAATCTTGCTTAAATTTTGCCCTTTGCTCTCCTCCGAAATAACAACACGTTGTTCCGGATTAAAATACAGCGGCTTGATGACCCCGTATTTTTCATTTTCTTTAAATTGCTCGTACCAGAATTTTGTGGTTTTGAATTCACTTTCGATCTGAATTGTGTCATAAATATTATTATTAGTTGGATGGTATTTTTTAAGATAAACGGTCATCCTGCTGTTATCAGCAAAAACAAGTTCCAGCCTAAAGATGGAGGACAAAGGCCGGTTAATAATGTTTAAAATTTGATAAGACTGAATGATTTTATTTAATTTTGAAGCTAATACATTGTAAATTAGCTCCTCATTAAAATATTGATTATGCACTTCGTTATATCCTGAAGTTAAAAAGTGTTAAAAACTAATATTTCTATGTTTGTCAGAAAAAAGAGAACTATTAAAGAGGTAATTTTAATAAGGATTGAACCTGAATCGTCTATGCCTTGGATGGACGTTTTATCCATCTGTAAAACCCGCCGAATGTCTCATTAATAAGTTCAATCATTTCAGAAATATTAAACATATAAGAGGCGCCAATATAACCCACAAAGGAGACAGTAGAGATTACAAGAAGCATCATCAGAGACTGGTTGCTGCTATAATGTAAAACAATATATCGACTTATGAGCAAAAGTATAAATATAATACTGGTTAAAGAAACGGCTGGCTTTAAATTTAGCCATAACGAAGTCCACTTCCAGGTTGTTTTTTTCTGAAAAAACCAGGAATTAAAAAACACACTAAATAATGAGGTAACTGCCACCGCCACCGCCACATAATTAATTCCCTTTTTTACGCCCAGTAAAACCCCAATACACAATATGACCAAGGTAAAAGAATAGGCCTTCGTTCGTTGTTTCACCAAACCCTTGGCAATAAGAGCCGGATCAAACACCATTGCAACCGAACTGAGCAAACCGGAAATGCACATAATTTGAGTCGGGATAATCGTCGCTGACCAGCGTTCACCATACAAAAGTGTAATAAAAGACGGAGCAGCAAAGTACAGCCAGGTCATTATGGGAAAACTTATAAGCGTGACCTTTTTCATTACTTTATTAAAGGCATTATTTAAACGCTCATCCTGATCCTGAATGCGCGAATAAGTTGAAAGCAAAACCGTTCTAATCATATTGCTTATACGTTTTCGGGGGGCATTCATCAAACTAAATGCTCTTTCATAAAACCCTAATTGAGCGGCGCCTAAAAACTTACTGATAAGGAAATAATCAATATTGTTTATGGCATAATTCACATAACTGTAAATATTCATCCAGGCGCCAAAAGAGAAAATATGTTTAAATACCTTTTGATCGATTCCAAAGCGCGGCTTCCAGCGCGTGATAAGATAAAAACCAACGACCTGAACAATCTGACCAAGCATATTTCCAAAAACAATACTCCATACGCCAAAGCCGGTTAGAGCGAGAGGGATTGGAACGAGGAAATTTACCATTCCGGCAACAAGACCAACCAGTGAATCCTGTCTAAATTTCATCTCACGTCTGATTATAGCATTAGGGATAGTGTAAAGACCCGCAAAGATAAAATTAAATGATATCACACGCAGGATACTGATAACCTTAGGCATGAGGTATGCATCAGCCTCACGCATTACGATAGCGGCAAATTGAGGAGCAAACGTGAATATCACGAAAGTCGTAAGAAACGAAAATATTAAATTTAGGGTAAATGTTGTTTTTATATGTTCTTCGGTTATTTCATTTATTTGTACAATAACCTGCGAAAAACCAAATTCGCTCACTCTCTGTGCAAATCGCGTTACTACAAAAACCATACCCATAATTCCAAAATCTTCCGGGAAAAGGATACGTGCAAGCACGATAGAGGTAATAAATCTTGAACTCTGGCTGCCTAAGGTTTTAATCACGTACCAAAACACGCCTTTTCGTGCCTGTGTACTCAGATTTTCATTCGGCTCAGTATGTTCATTCGAAGGCATAGGCCCATATCACTCAGTAAATAAACGAATAGTACAAAATAAAATAACAAGCAAATTCAATTAGAATCAAACCAAAACCTTTAAATCTATTTAAACCAATGTTTATACCAACGTGAAAAATAAAATAAGCGCCAGATAAGAGTTGTATTCTCAACCGTATTGCTATAGTGTTTATCCAGAAGATGGTCCAATCCTTCCGGATTAAAAACAGAAGCAACATTTTCTAGTATTTCTTCCCGGTAGACATCCTGCGTTTCACTTTTAAGCCACATTTGGAGGGGAACCGGGAAACCACTTTTTTTCCGGTATATGATTTCGTGTGGAATATATTGTTCCGCAATCTTTTTGATCACATATTTTCCATTTCCGTTGTGAATTTTAAAAGACGGTTTTGTACGATGACTTAATTCAACAAAACGGTGATCCAGAAATGGCACTCTTCCCTCCACTGAAGCCGCCATCGTCATCCTGTCTAAGCGTGTTAATAAATCATCCGGCATGCGGAATTTCATATCAATCATCATCATTCTTTCGATAAAAGAAAGGTCCATTTGATCGTATGATTTATAGACATTGGAAAAATATTCATAATCAATATCGGTTTGAGCCGAGGAGGAGAACAGATATTGGATATTTTCTATTTGATTGGATGCATGTCCCCTGTACAAAGCGCCCCGCTGCAACGTGAGATAAATTTTATATAAGAGTTCCCTTTTAATATTCAGCTTCATCAGAACCGGGATCATCTGTTGCAAAGGTAAATAGGAGAATGAATTAATTATCCGATATACGGTTAAATGAGATAAGTAAGAAGAGTAACCACCAAATAATTCATCGCTTCCTTCTCCCGAAAGCAGTACCTTAATGCCTTTTTCAGTTTTTGCAGCCCTGGACATCAGATAAATGGGTAAAGCCGCACCGTCCGCAACGGGATCATCAAAACTATTTATAATAAACGGCATATTATCTAAAAAATTTTCCTGGGAAATCACAATTTCATTATGGTTGGTTTTACTATGCTTTGCCGCCAGCTTTGCATATTTTAATTCCGATCTCGGATCATTCTCAAAACCAAGTGTATAGGTGCTTACAGGACTGTTACTAAATCGTGACATGAGTTCTACGATTAAACTGGAATCTATTCCACCGCTTAAAAATGCGCCAATCGGTACATCACTCACCATTCTTTTATCAACGGAATCCATTAAGAGGGAATCAAGCTCCGAGAACATTTCGTCTTCATTCTGGAAATATCCTTTTTCAAAGCTTTCGGTCAAACTCCAAAATGTTTTTTTATCTATCTTCACTTTGCCCGCGATAGATTTTACAGTTAGATACTGCCCTGGCTCGAGCTTATAAATTCCCTCAAACATTGTATATGGAGATGGGACACAACGCAGATGTAAAAATTTATAGACAGAATCTACCCGCAATTTTTTCTTTAATCCCGGATGGGTTAACAAGGATGTGATCTCAGAAGCAAATACAAATTGTTCATCGATAACAGCATAATAAAACGGCTTTATTCCAATACGGTCTCGGGCTAAAAAAAGATGTTTTTCCCTGTTATCCCAAATAGCAAATGAAAACATTCCATTGAGTTTATTGAGCATCGAGAAACCATCATTCTCATATAAGTAAAGTAACGATTCTGTATCACTCTGTGTTCTGAATTTAAACTTATTTTCAAGTTCCTTTTTGATGGTTTTATAATTATAAATTTCACCATTAAATACAATCGCTATCGAACCATCCGCATTTAACATGGGTTGCTGTCCGCTTCCAAGATCGATAATACTCAGTCTCTTATGCCCCAGAGCCGCTCTTTCTTTTTGATATATTTTTTGCCCCTCTTCATCCGGGCCGCGATGTTCCATCGCATCCAGCATGTTTCTTAATACAGGTTCAATCCTTAAACCGCCGTAATTAAAAACGCCACAAATACCGCACATTAATTGGAATCTCCTAAATAATCTTTTTCTGAACGAACATGTAAAAAGCCTGCTGTCAATTTTAGACTGTTTCTAAATAGTGTTGAATTTTTTTAACATAGTGCGCGTAATTAAAGGATTCGATATACGCTTCCTTCGACGCGGAACTGGTTTTGATATATTGAAACATTTGAATAAATTTTTCTTTAATATCCGCAACTTCACCGGAAACGGCTGTCACCCCTAACCCGCCCTCAGCAATGATTTGCTCAACCGCACTTTCGGGCTCGGCAATTGCAAAGATGGGTCTTCTGGTATACATATATTCAAAAAGTTTTGCCGGAATCTGCATCAATGTTTCGGGCTGGATGAGCAATAATATATCCGCATCATACATCGTTCGTATACTCTCCTTAAAACTGATCGAAGGAATAAAGCGGATGATCGCATCCAGTTTTAGGTTTTTAATTTCTTCAGGTAATCCGGAAAACCTTTGCGTAAGGGTACCGATAAAATCCACCCGGAACTGATTCTGATCGCAAAAACCTTCATCCTTTAATTGTTCAATCGCCTCAATAAAAGGCATCGGGTTCCGCTTTTTATACAATGTCCCAAGATGCACAATTCGGACAAATGCACGGGGAGGTGTTTCGGCAGCGGCATCTTCAGCATTAAAATCATCCGGATCAAAACCATTCGAAAACAGTTTAAATTTTTCCGCGGGAATTTGTGTATATTCTTCCTGATACGTCTTTAATAATTTATCCGTAACGAAAACAAGCAGATCGGCGTTTTCGACAACAAATTTTTCCAACCGTTTTTTAATAAATTGTTTCACACCCCCTGTATCGATCCAACTGGCCAGAGCCCAGGGATCACGGAAGTCAACGACCAGTTTAACCCCGGTTCGTTTTTTTAACACCGCGGCAATAAGAAATATGGAATGCGGCGGAGCGGTTGTAAAAACAACATCTATTTGTTCATCCCTGATGATGCGCTTTCCTTCCCGGATTGCTTTTCCGGCCCATCCGATATACTTATCGGGAAATTCGAGAAATGAAAAGAGAATACTTCGTATTTTGTTGAGCACACTCCCCTTTTTAGCCGGCTTCGGTTTGTCTTTTTGTACCGAATTCAAAATCCCTGAAGTGCTTTTTTTATTTTTCCCGGAAAGGTTTTTCAGGGCTGCCTTCATTCGGGTAAAGAAGGAAGTAAGGTCACGCATATCGGTACGATAAACACGAATACCCTCCGGAATTTTCTGCATATCGCCGGTCTGACTTCCCTGCCCGGAATTATAATATTTTTCACTGAGGGTTAGAACAGAGATCTTAAACTTATCATAATCCAGGTACTTCAGTACTTTTGATACCCTTCTGGTTCCAACCGTTGGATTTGGCGGGAAATTTACGGTTAGAAAAAGTATATTTTTTTTAGACATCAGCAACAATCTCACTTTCCGTAGAATCCTCAGGTTGATCTTCCTCATTAAGTGCTGTGAAAATTTCTGTAACCTGAATATTTCTTAAAGCAACCGCAAATGCACCAAACCAGTAGACTACTTCCGAATATAACCGGTTATGAAAAATACCAGCAGTGAGGATGGCAATTAAGCCCATCTGAATTGCCATAGCGTCAATATAATAGCGGTATTCAGGTGACTTTTTTTGATCCCGTCTTATCCTGCTCAAGATTACAAAGGTATGGATAACAAACCCTAAAAAGATGAATACCCCGACAAGGCCCCATTCTACCAGAATAAGTAAAATAGTATTGTGTACCGTTTTTGCCCCTTTGTTTTCCATCCTCTCTCTTAATTCAGGAACATACTGAATGGCCAATGTTTGGAACCCGTTCCCCCCAAGCCCCATTGGATGGTCTGACCACATATGAATAGCGCCTTTCCACAGGTAAATCCGGCTCATGGCCGATCCCTCATCCTGATAGTGTTCCATCGTCGACTGCCGCTTCCAGAACTGGTCATTGGCCAGATACAATACCATAAGAATCCCGGCAATCGTTCCGGCAACCACACGCCAGCGCAACCGGCCTTTAATCCATATCAATGAGAGAACTGCAATAGCAATTACAGCTATAAAAGCAGCCCGGGAATTAGCCAAAATCAATAGATTTAGAATAAATGGGATCGAAAGGGCGGTTATTATTTTCTCCCATTTTGAGCCGATTAGAAAATACAATTCAAAAAACGGAATTGTCGCCGCGATATGAGCGGCCACGGCATTCTCTTCTGTGGTATTTGGAGCAATAACGCCAAGATACCTGTTATGCCCTCTCTGAAACGCAATCCTGCCGAAATTTGCTACCCCTAAAATAAGCGTCCAAATAACAAACTTATGATGTTTAACTTCCCTGATTAAAAACATCATTAAAAAAATCTGGATCGTCAGCTTATAAAATATTTCCGCTCGGCGAAAACTGATTTTGGGATTAATCGCATAAAAAATGCTGATAAAATACATCCACAAAGTCATGGCCACCAGCCACCAGATAAGATTATATTTTGGCCTGAAAAGCGGTGCCAGTTTTTTATAATTAATAATCAGGCTGATTAAAGTAACAACCGAAATCAAAAGGGACCAGCGCAGATCGGGCAGGACTTTTCCCCACCACATATAAGGCGGATGATTATGCCATTCAAAAATATACGTTGCAATTCCAAAATAGGGATGTTTGAACGTTAAAATCACACCCGTAAAATAAATGGCCAGAAAAATAAAAGTAGTAGGAGACATTGTTAGTCCGTTAATTGTAAACTGGCATAAGGGAAAACGGCAATGCGGGCATTCCCTGTTAATTTATCTGCAAGCTTTTGTATAAGTGCTTTTTCTTCATTTATAAAATGGTACTCTGCAGAATAGAGTTTATAAAATTCTTCTTCACTTACATTTTGTGAAAAGAATGTCACCGGATGGCCTTTTAAGAAACGCAGGGGACGGGGATTGCGGTACAAAACACCGCCCGGCCCAAACAGTCCGTGGTAACCCATACCTTCACTGCAGGCAGAAGTTACCGCAACACTTGCATCTTCTTTTAAAAAATTTGTCTTCGTAGATTTAATAGGAATAAAAGCGTTTTCGGCCTGGAGCAGCTCGCTATCTTTAGGATACGCATTTAAAATAACCGCATCGAACGGCTCTTTAATTTCATCGATTTTAGTAAGATAGTAATCCCTGGCTTCTTTGGCAGCATTGCGATGGGCATTTATATAATCGCCGCAATGTATATTTCGGATGCTGCGATCGGCATTGATAACCACACCGATAAAAAAATCAAGACCCACGTTACGCACAAATTCTTCTATTATTGAGCGGAATTTATTCTGTTCAACATCCCCCAGTTTTCCCATAAATCCCATCAAGACCGATTTATGTGTTTTGGCGATGGTATCCATATCTGCCAGGCCGGGGAAAAGCATTTTAGCGCCACCGCTAAATCCGGCAAAACTGTGCGGCGTGAGCCCGCTGATCACAATTTTGTATCCTGCTTCTACATAATGTCGATTTAATTTTATGGGTGTCTTCCCCCAAACCACATCTATGTCAATCGTATCCACCGGATCGTGGTTAATACACAAATAATTTGCAACTGCAAACGGTCCCAGTTTTTTTAGCAGGGCCTCTTCATCTAGACCTTTATGAGAACCTAATCCAATTAATATTTTTACTTTTTCAGGAGTATATCCTAATGCCGCAATCTTCTCCAGCATGCTCTTTAACAAAGAATCAAGCAACACGGGACGGGTTAAATCGTCAACAACAATAATAATGTTTTTGGGCTTTTTAAACTGCAAATCATTGCCGAGTAAATTCAATTTCTCAGCCAGTTCGCTGTCCTTTATCCGTTTTTCACTTAACAAATCAAATTGCGTCACCTGCCACGAATCCGGGATAGAAAAAGCGCGTACGCGATCCCCGTACCAGGCCCCCCAGGGTAATTTAATTTCAGCCATGCTTACCTTACTTCTCTTTCACTAAAGTATAATATAAGTTTTGGTATTGATTGACCATGTTTTCAAGTGAGAACAATTCTCTGACTCTATTATGGGCATTCGTGGAGAGTGTTTTTCTTAAATTCTTATCCTGATATAAAAGATAGATTTTATCAGCCACTTCTTTTTCATTATCCGATGCTGCCAGGAAGCCGTTTACACCTTCGAGCACAACCTCGGGATTTCCACCCACATTCGTAACGACAGCGGGCAGTCCGGCTGCTTGTGCTTCGAGCAAGGATAATGAAATTCCCTCGGAATAGGAAGTCAAGCTAAAGACATCGCATAAAGGGAGAATGTCCGGGATATCGTGCCGGCGCCCTAAAAAGCGAAAATGTTCATGTACCTTTTGCTCTTCCACAAAGCGCCGCAGCCGCTCCCCTTGTTTATTTCCAATATTGAACTCTTCTCCAATATGTAAAAACAATAAATTCGGAATCCTGGGAATGAGCAGCTCCACCGCTTTAAACAAACAGAGATAGTTTTTTACATCCATCAGGCGACCGACCGAACAGATAATAAAAGCCTTATCAGAGAGCCCGAGGTCTTCCCTGCTAAGCATTCCGTTGGTATGGAATCGCTTTAAATCAATACCATTATAAATTAGATGTGTCTTTTTAGAATTCCATTCTTTCTTTAGCAGAGCCTGCCCAATTTGGGACACCGATACCAGTTCATTATAAAAAGGCCGGCCAAAGGTCCTGAGCAGTTTTCGCAGTTTCTTTTTTAACAAGGAAGGATCGTTCTGTAAATAATACTCCAAGCCGTGCTGGACATATAGTAATTTGAGCGCGGGCCACTGCATTTTTATCAAAACACCTTCGAGAAAAGTACTCCAGTTATTTGTATGGACAATTTCAATATGGTCTTGCTGTAATTCCTTTTTCAGTCTGCGGAAAAATTTTATGCTGTATGCTTTTTCACGGTTTAAATGTTTAACGACCACACTTTTATTCAACGCGCTTAAATAATCCGGCGCCGATGAATAAAACACATATAAATGAGGCTGATAAATTGATAAATCCAGATTATTAATCAGATTTAAGAGGAAGGTTTCAACTCCGGCCGGGACAAAATGATTAACCAAATATCCAATATGAATTTTTTTATTCATCTATTTTTATTCCACTCAGGCAGAAATGCCACAATCGTTTTATAAAAAGGCTCGGACCGGGTTTGCACAGTCCATTTTTTTTATCCCGGACAAACGTATGACAGCAAGCCCGGATAGGTGCAGCCATTATTTTGACTGTATATATTCTTCTATAGCATTTAGAGAATCAAAATTTTCCGGATATAAATCCTCTTCGTCAACTTTGATTTCAAATGTATCTTCGATAAAGCCAATCAGATCCAGCATTTTGACCGAATCTACAATCCCCAGTTCCAAGAGGGAATCATCCGGATCTAAATCTTTAAACTCATCTTTAAGTGAATCGTCATATAAAAAATCTATTAGTTTTTGCTTAATATCCATTTGTCCTCCAATTGTTAAGCGTCTCTGTCCCCAACGGTCATAAACCAGTTTTCACCCGCCAGCATGCTATCGGCAAGGTGGGGGTTGTTCTCTTTATTAACATAAGCGATGGCGCCCGATGTGGCGTCATTACGGTATTTGAATCCTGTTTTCTTTAGTACTTTTATAAAGGGATTAAATTCCTGAAGTATAAAGGAAACGGTTACTACTTCGGGATTTAAACGGCGCACCCGTTTCACAAAATAACGGAATAATTGATCGGCAAAACGGTGAAAATCATCTATCAGTACATCTGTTACGCTTATTGTCTGATCCCGCTTCGTATAAAAAACGGAGCCAACCAATAATCCCTTATAGAATAAATCCATTTGTTGAAAATTATAGTTAGGATTGTCTCTGAATTTCCATTTTAAATAGGCAATATCCCTGCTGCCGAGCACCGGAAACTGCATTGTCATTTTAGTGAACAGTTTTTCGTGATTCTCGTTTACCTGCACAGGATTAAAGTTTTTTGCCGTCACGCCGCTGAAAATGCGAAAGCGGTACTGGTAACTCAGCAGCACATTCAGCGGTATGGCAAACAGACGCACCAACCAGTGAATAGGCAGAAATTTACTCAGAATCGCATCGAACCGAACAGGCAGGGCATAACGCACCATTCGGGCAATTTTAAAATGGCCCGATTTTATATGAATAACCTCCATACGGGCATTGGGATGCGCATAAAGAAACGGAACCTCATTGGTATCCACCGCTTGTTTTGCTGCTTTTCTTAATTTGAGTGCGATACCAAGAGAACGGAATTTTTTTTCGATAGAAAAATCACCGCAATTCCAACCGATGTATTTTTTCCCCTTTACATATACCGCCCTCGGAAAAACACCGGTAAATCCTACCGGTTCGTTGGTTTTATCTCTCCATATAATCCAAGCCCTGGCCTTACCAAGCGGATTATTCAGATATATCCAGTCGTACCGTTTGCTGTAATCATAATTTTCTCGGGAGCGATTATTTTGCAGAATACGCAGCATAATCTGCTTATCCTTAACCACATCCGCTTCTTTTACCGTATACGCCATTTAAATTTATCCAATAGTTCTTATGAAGACATCTACGAAGCCTATTAGGATTCGTAGATTTTATTTAAACCACAATTCCAGACACTACTTTATTCAGTCAGAACCTTACGAAACTATTGAAGTTTCGTAAGGTTTTTTGCAGATTAGCCTACTTCTCTTTTTCATTTTCCCTGATGGTCTGCCAGGTTGTGTAGGTTTCTCCGCGAAAAGCATCCCAAATACCAAGCAGAGAGTAAAGATTTACCATAAAAAAATAGAACGGAATCCCCACCACTGAGGGCAGCTCCTCCTGTTTTTTATCCATATAAAAACCCATAAACACCAGCAGATAAATAAGCGATTGTCCACTTAACAATAAATTATAGATAATTCCCTCATTGAGAATGAATAAATTGGTGACAAACAACAAAGCACCAAACAAACCGCCCAGCCAGCGCAGTAATTTATGCGAAATAATCTGTCCGGCAAATATTCCGGTACGCAGGGGATTCATTACAGCGGCATTTTTCCACAATCCGCGCCAACTGCGGTTTACAATGCGTCGTTTGCGCTTAAATTCTTTTTCGAAACTGTCTCCCGTCTGCTCAAAACAGACCGCATCCGGCTCAAATACACCCCGGTAACCCTGCAAGATAATTTGAATGGGATTTACAAAATCATTTATATCTTCGTCATCAAGAGGCAGAAAGAGTGAACGCCGGATGGAATAAATAGCCCCGTCTCCTCCAACCACCGAGCCAATGGCGGATTCATTCTTTTTTAAACGCAACTCAAAAGACCAGTATGTATTTTCATTGGCACCGGCCGTGCTTATTTCATCCTTGTAATACTGGGCCTGCCCGACCACATAACCAATCCGCGGGTCATTAAAATTTTTAACCAGCTGACGCAGGGCCTCTTGCTGATAAATCGCGTTGGCGTCGGAAAAGACAACAACTTCACTGTCAATTTTTTCCATCACCTTCGTAATTCCGTGCGTTTTTCCCTTTCTTCCTTCAACCCGCAATAGATGCACATCGGCTTGATTAAAACCCCGCACAAGTTTGTCTGTTTTATCACTGGAAGCGTCCGAGATAACCCAGATGGATAGTTTATCCGGCGGATAATCCAATGCGACTGTGTTTTTTAATTTCTCAACAATTATGTCTTCTTCGTTATAAGCCGAAATAATAAACGAAACTGTGGGCTGATAGTCCGTATCGGAATCGGGCCGTTTATGACTTAAACGCGCAGCAATTTCGAGAAGCAGTGGATACCCAATATAAATATACAAAACCACTAAAAGCAGCAGCCAGAAAAGGAATTCTAACATGTATTAATTTTTACCTTACTCAATGTTTTAAGGGAGATGTTTTGCTATTTTGGGTCCTAAAAAATTAGCCAGCGGCAACGGCAGTTTTTGCCACATATTGATAGCGATGGCATATTTTGGATTTTCTTTATTGACCTGCGGAAGTACTGCGCCCTGTGGAAGCATATAATACCAATAGAGCGCTTTTTCTTCTCCGCCCCACTGCTTTTTAAACTTATGGGTGCCCCCGTCTTTTGTGCCGCGTCCAAAATCGAATCTTTTATACCCGGCATCGATGGCATAGGACAGAACTTCCCAATAGAGCAGCATATTAGGACTAAACCGGTTGTAAATGCGCAGCGACGAAGCCCATGGAATTTCCAAAATTTCTTTAAAGCCCAACAAAAAAGCAGATGCGGCGGGAAAATTATCTTTTGTATAAACCGTGACTACCCGCGCTTCATTGGGAAAGACATCCAACAGTTTCGCAAAAAAAGATTTCCCGGTAACCGGTGTTCCCAAATCCCGCATATTCCGGCAAAATACATAATAAAAATCATCCAGCAATTCGGCGCCACCCGTTTTTGCGTACATCCCTTCCTTGGATGGCCGGCGAATCTGACTGCGCAGTTTGGCTTTAAACTGCTTGTTCAGCGCCTCCGCAGTTTCCGGCAAATCCAAAATAAAAGTAACCTTGTTCTCTTTTACCGGAAGGTCATAAGCGCCTGCTTCTGTCGTTCTCAACTCGGCACTGCTATAGCCACCTTCCTGGCGCAGAAAGGCTATCTTTTCTAGCAACGCGTTTTTAGACACATCATCATCATACAAAAGGCCGCCATAATTCACAAAAGGCAGAGAAATAAGTACATTCCCCGTTATCGGAGATTTAAACTTAACAAGGGGAGCTACTCCCGTAATTTTACCTTTTTGTTCCGCAAACAGATAGAGCGGTTCTTTCTTTGCCATTTCTGAAAAAACTTCGGCCCAAACTGCTTTATGATACAGCCTGCTTTGGGGATGCTGCTCGATATACGCATCCCAGGCAACGACATCGTCTTTTGTAAGATATTTTATATGCATAAGATTGTAGTAACCATTATCAACCGGGAATCGCCCTTAATAAGTATCTGAATCAGCCAAAAAGGCCGCGGATATTTAGAAGGATTATTCTACAGGTAAGTTTTGGGTGAGTTTGAGAAAGGAGACCGGGACTCTTATCTATTTGAATTCCGGTCTCCTGAGATATATTAATAATTATAATAGGAATAATTATAATGCGATTTTTTATAATCCAGCTTGGTATAGTTGAGTACAATTCCAGTAAGACTGGCAGAGAAATCTTTATATTCCGAAATTTTTGTTTTAATCTGTTCCACATTCGATTTACCGGCGCGTACCACAAACAGTCCGGCGTCCACATATTGTGAAATCACGACCGAATCGGAAGTTACACTGATAGGCGGTGAATCTACAATTACAAAGCCGAAGCGTTTTTTAAGAAATGTAAAGACATCTCTTCCGCGCTGGCCGCCCAGAATTTCGGATGGGTTTGGTACCGGCCTGCCGCTGCTGATGAGATATAAATTGGGAATATGTGTTTGCTGAATAATCTTACGAATATTCTCATCTGTAATATCCGCATTTGAATATAGAAAATCGGATAAACCCGGTTTCTTCTGACAAGCAAACGAATGGTGAATAACGCCCCTGCGAAGATCCCCGTCAATAAGAAGTGTAGGCAATTTTTGCTGCGCAAAGGTGATGGCTAAATTTCCCGCATTCAGGGATTTCCCTTCGCTTGGGTTTAGGGAAGTGATGAAAATTGATTTTACATTTTTATTATTAACGAGCAGCTGGGTTCTTAAACTGCGATAAGCCTCACCAACCGGTGACGGAGAATAATCCGCCGTTACCAGCTTTGGATCGATCCGGGCAGGTGCATCAAAATTACCAGCCTCAAGTTCGTCTGTGCTTTCTATCTTGGGAATCTTTGCCAATACACGCAATGGAATCATTTTTTCCAATTCTTCCGAAGTACGTACCGTTTTGTCCAGCAAACTACTGATAATAATAAAACCAATCCCAAAAGCCAGACCGAGAATAATACCAATGAAACCATATTTTAAATACACTTTCATTTTACTTGATCCTTGCGGAACAACAGCGGGATCCAAGATAATGATATCGCCGACCTCGACGGCATCGGCAATTTTAGCCTGGTTATGGCGCACTAGCAGTGTGGAATAAATTTGGTCGGCAACAGAACGTTTTCGCTGTAATTCAGCAAGCTGCATTTCCTTTGCCGGCAGATGCCGGATTTTATAGGCATTGGTATTTATTTGTTTTTGGATACGGGTCAGCTGCGCATCGTACTGATTTAGCTGAGTCCCGGCTGTCATCAGTACCTTTTTTTCCAGCTCTTTTATTTTTCGGGCATTGTCCACAACAAATTGATGCGATGGCGCATACGATGCAAGAAGACGGGTTCGTTCGGCCGTTAGATTTGTAAATTCCGATGTTAAAGCCGGAACGGTAGGAAGCGCCTGCGCCGCAAGGAAAGAAAGAATTTCATTCAATACGGATTGTCTTGTATCGCCGCTGCTGGAATTTAGGCGCTGCAAGAGCATATCTAATTCCATTTTACGGTTTTTTATATTTGTTTTGTCCGCCTCATCAGTCGAAATACCGGTAACCACCCCATTGATATCACCTGTTAAACCAACCCAGGGATTTTTTTCACGGAATCTTTTAAGTTCCACTTCAGCCTTATCTAATTCTTTCTGAGCCGTTTGGAGTTGTTCGGTCAGGATAGTTAACACTTCCCTGGTGTGGAATTTTTTAACATCCAGGTTTTGAAGTACAAATTCGTTTATAACCGTATTTAAAACTTCTGTACTAAAAAAGCGATCGGTTCCTTCAATTGAGATAACGACCAGCGTCCTTCCTCTGTTTCCCCATTTATAACCAAGCGAATTTTTTAAGGATTCCACCGCTTTGGCTTTGGGTCTAAGCCGAAAACCGACTTTTTTATGGTTTTCCCAAAAGGTTTCCTTCATGAAGAGCTTAAAACCACCATATTCGATCACGCTATCTTCGGGATACGAAATATCCAGCACTTTTTTATCTTCAATGGTTTTTTCTTTATTCGTAAAATAAAGCTGAAGATGATCTTCGGTATGCTTTAAAACATAGTCTCCTAATAAATAGCCTTCGCTTAAAACGACGCTGTCAATAAAACTATAACGGCTTACATTCTGAATTTTCAAACCCATCGAGAGTTTGTCTACCACCTTGCCTAAAAAATTGCGGCTGAGTAATAAGCCGATTTTACTTTCGTTTTCGACTCGCCCTCTTGTTTCTACCGCAGACAGTGCGCGGCGATCTTCGAATTGCAGTAAGGCATTGGTTTTATATACAGGACTCGGTCCCAAACGGATAGCTATCGCCATCCATAGAACAAAAACAACCCCGAAGATGGCAATAATTGTCCAGATTTTCCGTTTTACTAAGCGATAATATTTGCCAAAATCAATCCCGCCATCAGACATCATCGTGTTTTTATTGTCTGCCATTTTTATTTATCCTTATAATTATCTATTCAATAAAATCAGATCTCTCTGATAGGTGTTATACATCAACCAGATAGATGTGGTAAATGTTAAAATAGGCATCACATCCCGTATGGTGTCCCAGATAGTTCTGCGATCGGGTGACGGCGTCCATATCTGATCGCCTGAATGAAATCCCATTCGCTCCAGGGAGATGCCTCTCTCAAAAAAGGCTACAATATGGTTGGACTGCTCATCACCATCCCGTTCCCAATGCATATCGTAAATACCATCTTCGAGTAGAGTTCCTCCGGCAGTGTGAACCGCCTGCCATAACGAATTTTTTATATCTATATAGTAAAGCCCTGGGCGCTGGAATCCTCCCAATAAGCTTATACGAACAAGCGGTTTGATGTATAAATTTGGGTACTTAAGATAGTCTTTAAATTCTGTTTGCAAATACCGTTTTAAACCGTCAATCGTCATTGTGCTTATTTTTACTTTGCCGGCAATGGGAAATTCTACCATACCATCCTGATCAATTGGGAAGACCCCATTCAAAAAAGAAGAGGTGTCCGGAAAAGTGCTGATGGAAATAGCATCGCCCGGAGTAAACGGATGTGCTTTAATCTTTTGTGCCGATACGTCATTCAGGAATCCGGCAACATAAAATACGAACAATCCCATTAAAAAACGTTTCATTTTATTTTCCATTTTTTTTATTCTCTTTTTTTAACACGAACGGTAAAAACGATATCTTTTATCTTTAGAATTCAAATCCAGTTCTTTTAGTAAACGCATCAGTTGAAACAAGCCTGCTCTTGTAAACCCAAATTGCTCATGCCTAAGTACTTTTCGAATACCAAATACTCCGAGCAGCGGATTTTGAGCGACTACCCGTTTAACCTTTTCCATAAGGGGTAAATCGGCCAGTTTTACATTTTGTTTAAGCGTATGGGGAATGAATTCGGTCATACTGCTTACACCAAACTCACCACCAACTTCAAAATTCACTTCCGTTTCTTCCCTGGTCTCGGAAGTACTCTCCTTTGAGACACTATCCGGCTCAAACAATTCAATTTCTTCCGTAGATGCTTCGACTTGTATTTCATTAGTAGCCTCCGGCTCCAAATCGAGTGTATCTTCCGTCGCTAAATCAAGTTCTTCCGAATCCGCTTTAAAAGATGCAGCGGCAGCATCAATTGACGGATAATCTTCAAGAATATGATAAAATTCGAGCATCTGATAAACTTCGTTAATTTCCGGATTCATCCCTGCAAGCTTTATATCTCCGCCGTTTTCCCGAAAGCGTTTAATTTCTCCTACAAATATTCCCCACCCGGAACTACTCATATAGTATAATTTGCTGAAATCTACAATAATTTTATAACATCCGCTTTGAATAATGTTATCAAACATTTTTTGTAATCGGTAACTATTCGATTGATCAACGTGCCCGCCAAGCTCGACGATCATAATTTCGCCATTTTGATCGGCAAATTTCGAATCTATTTTTATTTCTTCCATGGTACTCCAGCCTCTGCTATTAAAGCTCCGCCCTGTCAATTACAGTTGTTGAACTGCAGGGAAATATATTCTGTTTTTAATGCATGTCTTTTACAGATGATACGCTTGGTTATCATCATATTTATCCTGAAAAAATTTTTAATTTATTAAACCCGTTAGCTTCACTGAATTTGCTAAGTTATTGACCTTCGCCGAAAATCACAACAAAAAAAGTTTTCCAAAGGATTTTTAGATTCATTTTCCAGGATTTTAAATGCTCTATATACTCAATATCTCTGGCAACTTTTTCTTTTACATCTTCAATTGTTTCATCATAACCCACTGTTACCTGTGCCAACCCCGTAATTCCAGGTTTAGTTTGCAACCGGTTCATATAAAAGGGAATCTGTTTTTTAAAAGAATCGGCAAAAAAAGGCCTTTCCGGCCGGGGGCCGATAAAACTCATATCGCCTTTGAGGACATTCATTAACTGGGGCAATTCATCGATTCTTGTTTTACGCATAAACAATCCGAATTTCGTAATGCGTGGATCCTGCTTTACGGCCCAAACCGGGCCTGATTTTGTTTCGGCATCCTGAACCATCGAGCGGAATTTGTGAACAGCAAAAACAGAACCATCTTTCCCATAGCGCTGCTGGGAGTAGAAAACTGGCCCGTCCGATTCTAATTTAATAGCCGCCGCGACAATTATAAATAACGGGAAAAGCATAACTAAAAGAAATAAGGCGCCTAAAAAATCGAAAATACGCCTGATTCCAAACTCACCCGGGCGCCAAACATCCCGGATAATATGTCGAATCACATGATCATAGCCGGCATCATAGGTATCGGCTACAATTCGGTAAACTATTGAATTTTTAGTACAGGTATTTATTATTTCAGGAAGATACTGTTTTTCCTGTGGGGACAAGACAATCAGTACTTCCTTAATATTATAACTCTCGACGACTTTTGCGAGATCTTCTACCCCTCCCAATACAGGTACATTTTTGTAATGCACCTTTTCCGAGACCCCGGAAGGCTTAATGAATCCGCGAATATTATACCCCAAGGCTGGCGTGCTGATTATCCGGTCAAACAAACCGGCAGCTTCAACATTCCATCCGACTATAAGGGCATTTAAAAACTCAACTTTTGCCATAAAATTAGGAATAAACCTCTAATCTAAAAATAAAAAAATGATTTGTTTCTTTTATTTATTTGCAGCTACAGAAATAATGATAAGCTTACATTCTCCTATTTAAAAAGGCTGTGCTTTAAATCAAAAACCACCCTCTGCGATACAAGAAACAAATAATAAACCGGCAACTCATTAAAGCATATTCAACTTTAATTTATTCCATTTTCGAATCTTTTTTAATAAACTTGAATAGAAGATAGAACGAAAAAAAAAGGGGGAGCAAAACGCTCCCCCTTTTAAAGTTTTCTTTAAAAAAATACGGCTATACTTCCAGCACTTCTTTTTCTTTATTGTCCAGGATATCATCAATATTTTTTATGTGTATGTCGGTTGTATCCTGAATTGTATCCAGTTCTACACTGAGCTCATCTTCGGAAATTTCGTGATTCTTTTCCATTTTTTTTAGATGGTCGTTTGCATCCCGACGGATATTACGGATGGCAATTTTTCCGTCTTCTCCAAATTTATGCACCAGCTTTACTAAATCTTTGCGGCGTTCTTCGCTAAGCTGCGGAATGGGGACACGAATCATCGTTCCGTCATTGGAAGGATTAAGTCCTAAATCTGCCTTTAAAATCGCCCTTTCAATTTCTGCCAGCATATTTTTTTCCCAGGGCTGTATGGCAATTAAACGGGGTTCTGGTACGCTGATATTTGCGGCCTGATTAAGGGGAACCGACTGACCGTAATAATCCACTTTTACGCTATCAAGCAGGGAGGGATTGGCACGTCCTGTACGGATTTTAGTTAACTCATTTACTAAGTTTTCAACCGTCTTTTCCATACGGTGTTTCGCATCTTTAATAATTTCTTTAACCGGCATATCTTACCTCCGTACAATTGTTCCTATCGAATCACCTTTAACTATTTTTTGCAGATTATCCGCTTTATCAAAATTAAACACAATTATCGGTAAATCATTTTCCATGGAAAGCGTGATGGCAGTGGTATCCATTACCTT
>JANTFQ010000005.1 GCA_024763405.1 Calditrichaceae bacterium | reverse complement strand
CAGCAGCATACAAAATATCCACACGAAATTATAATTGTGGATAACGGTTCAAAGGACGGGACCCGGAAATACCTGCGGGAGCTGGATAAAAAATTTGATAATATCCATATCAAGTTGAATAAGAAAAACAAAGGATTCTCCGGCGGTAATAACCAGGGCGCTAAACTTGCCAAAGGAAAATATTTGTATTTCCTGAATAACGATGTACTCGTCTCGGACGGCTGGCTGGAAAGTATGGTAAATGCCCTGGAAGCGGATGAAAAAATTGGTATGGTCGGTCCGCTGACAAACAGCATCAGCGGATTACAGAGGGTTACCAATATTTCGTATAAAGACGATGCCGGATTTTATAAATATGCCGCTGCCGTACGCACCCAATATTCCGGAAAAATAACACCACGGCGACGCATCGCGGGCTTTGCCTTTATAATGCGCAAAGAAGTTTACAAGCAACTGGATGGTTTTGATGAATCCTTCGGTATCGGAAATTATGAAGACGATGACCTCTGCCTGCGCGTCCGCCAGAAAGGGTATGCCATCATGGTAGACGAAGGCACTTTTATCCATCATTTTGGAAGTCAGACCTTTAAGGCAAATGGCATTGATATCGGACAGTCTTTAGATGAAAAGGGAAAAGTATTTAAAGAAAAATGGCCGGATACGGACTATGAAGAATTACTGGAAATGAAAAATCCTTTGTCCCGGGTACATGTTCAGAAAATGAAGCGGGCGGCAAAACTGGTTTCCAAAGGAAAATATGAATCAGCGCGGGCAGAATATGTTTCCATTTTGTCGGAACACCCTTTGCACACAGAAGCGTTGTTGGGAGCAGCCCTCTGTTCTAACAATTTAAAAGAATTTAACGAGGCCCTGACCCATCTGAATAAGGTGCTAAAATTAGAACCTCAAAATGGCCATGCGTTAAATCAGGCCGGATTGGCTTTAGCCGGAAACGGTGATTTGGAATCGGCTAAATCTTCTTTCGCTATGGCGGTTGAAAATAATCCCGAACTGATTGACGCGCAGCGGAATTATGGTGATGTTTTAATTGAAACCGGCTTATTTGAGGACGGAATACGGGTATTTCAAACCATCTTAAAGAATCATCCCAATGATGTTCCTGCGCTGCTTTATATGTGTGATATTTACCTGGAAACGGGGCGCTTAAAAGAAGCGGCGGATTTTATTGATCGTGTTTTAGAGATAGACGCCGCGAATCCCTTAGCGCTTCAATATAAAGAAATGATCGCCAACAGCAAACAAACGCCGGATGTGGATTCGGTTGAACAGGCAGATACGAGGCAACCGGAAAATCTTACAATCGGGAGCCCAATCTTTTGTATTGCCGGCATGCACCGTTCGGGTTCTTCTCTACTGGCGCAGCTCCTGCATGCCAACGGTGTGAATCTGGGGGATGAAGAACGGTTGATGAAAGGCACGAAAGACAATGAACAGGGCTACTGGGAAAATATCGAACTGGTTAAGATAAACGAAGCCCTGTTAAGTAGTTTCGGGCTAGGCTGGGATCATATTCTGCCCCTTCCGCAGGATTGGTATAATGATAAAAAAACAGCACGATTAAAATCACTGGCCGAACAATTGCTGGAAACATCCACGAATGAAAACGGTTTTGCCTGGAAAGATCCCAGAAACAGCATCACCTTCCCATTCTGGAAAGCGCTTGTTCCCGGATTAAAAGTAATTATTATGGTGCGAAATCCTTTGGAGGTTGCCCACTCGCTGGTGCGTCGCAACCGTTTGTCCGTACCGCACAGCCTTTATTTATGGCAGATTTACAACCAATCCATTTTAGAGGCAACCCGACCTGAAGAACGACTTTTTGTGGATTTTGATCGCTTAACGGCTAATCCGGAACAGGAAGTAAAACGGATTTTGGAATGGCTGGAACTGCCGGTATCGAAAAAGCTGCTTACTAAATCGGGTTCCTTGTTTAAAAAGGAACTGCGTCATCATTCCGTACAAGACTGGAAAAAATTCCGGGATGAAAATACCGAATCGGTATTCCGCTTATATGAAACGATGCAGTCCTTGTCCGGCCGGAAGGAGCGGGCGCTTGCGGCAGATGCACCTGAAAAAAAACAATCCCCGGAAGAAGCCGCTGGTCTGTTTCGTAATGGGAAAGCGGAAGCGGCTCTAAAAATTTACCGGCATATTTTGCGCGATGAACCGCATTCCGCAGAGGCTCTGTTAGGCGCAGCCAGATGCTGCAATCAGTTAACGGAATATGAAAAGGCTTCTCAGTATCTAAATAATCTGCTTCAGTTGGAACCGGAAAACGCACAGGCCTATAATCAATCGGGTTTAGCCTTTGCCGGTATGAAAGATTTTGAATCCGCCATCGCTGCTTTTGAACTGGCGATACAGAAGGATGGCCGGTTTATTGACGCACAGCGCAATTTGGGCGATGCGTTGATTGAAAGCGGCGATTATGAAAACGGCATACGGGTTTTTCAGGAAATTTTAAAAAGACATCCGCAGGACATCGCTTCTCTGCTTTATATGACCGATTTGAATTTTGAAACCGAACGCTTTGAAGAAGCCGAACTTTATCTGGAACAAGCTCTCAAAGCGGATCCGGCTAATGAAATGGCTCTGCAATACAAAGCGCTGTTGGAAAATAATGAAAAAGATTCTGAAAATAACTTAAATGGACAGGAGCTTGATCAGGCCAGCCAACGTCTCGAACAGGGCAAAACGGATGAAGCGGCCGAAATCTATCAACAGATTTTGGCGAAAAACGCAGCTGATTTAAGCGCCTTATTCGGAATGGCAACGGTTTACCAGATTAAAGAGGAGTATGCGCAAAGCAGGGAATGGCTGCAAAAAGCACTTGGGGTTGAACCAAATTTTGTAGCTGGTATAAATATGCTGGGGAATCTGGATTTAATTCAGGAAAAACCGCAGAAGGCAGCGGAGCATTACAGCCGCTCACTCGAAATCGATCCTTCCCAAACCGTAATCCGAAACCGGCTGGCAGACGCGCTGTTAATGGATGAACAATATGAACAGGGAATTCAGTTACTTCTGAATACGCAAAAAGAATTTCCGCAGGACATCGAAACCCTGACCCATCTCGGTTCTGTTTATCTCGAAGCGGGCAGGGAAAAAGAAGCGGAAAATCTCTTCCGAAAAGTGCTGGAACTGGAACCTGAAAATGAGCCGGTACGGGAATATTTTGGTAATCGTTCTTAATTCTCATAGTCGAAGGAATATGTTTTGCGCCTGTCTGTCTGTATGATTGTTAAAAATGAACAGGAATTTATCGAAAATTGTCTGAAAAGTATCCAGCCCATTGCCGATGAAATAATCGTTGTGGATACCGGTAGCAGTGATAAAACGCTGGAAATTGCCAGGGCTTTTGCCGCAAAAATATTTTCGTTTCAATGGATTAATGATTTTTCCGCGGCCCGCAATGAAGCCTTAAAACAGGC
Organism: Calditrichaceae bacterium; assembly: GCA_024763405.1. Taxonomy (GTDB): domain Bacteria; phylum Calditrichota; class Calditrichia; order Calditrichales; family Calditrichaceae; genus JANTFQ01. The sequence continues at coordinate 19,636 of JANTFQ010000005.1, read as the reverse complement.
GACGGGAGACTGGATTTTACATTTAGACGCCGATGAAACCCTGGAAGAAACTTCCGCCGGAAAAATACGGCCGCTTATTTCGACCACCGATTCGGACGCTCTTATCGTTTCGGTACGCAATTATCATCCGCCGCAGGATATGGTTAAATATCTGGATTCCGGGCAAATCCGCCTTTTTCGTAACCGTCCCGAATACCGTTACCGCAATGCCATCCACGAGCAGATTACGTTTTCCATAGAAGAAAACGGCGGTTCTATAAAAGATGCTCCGCTGCTGATTCATCATTTCGGCTACCAGACAGGCAACGCGCAAAAAGCGGAACGCAACCGCATCCTTCTTGAAAAAAAGGTGCAGGAAAATCCGGAGGATGGATATTTACAGTTTAAACTGGGTGAGACCTACAAAGCCCTTCAGCTAAACGAAAAGGCTAAAACCTGCTTTCTGAAGGCCCTGAGTGCTAATGAACCGAAATTGTCTTCCGAAATTCTCGATTCCATATATTTACGTTTATCCCAGTTGGAACTATCGGAAGATAACTATCAGCAAAGTGTTGCGTACGGCCGAAAGAGTCTCGCTATTAATCCGGATAATGCCGTGTCGCTTTATATAATCAGTATCGGATTTCTGTACACAGGCCGGGTGGATGAGGCCGACGCTGCTTTGAAGCATCTAAAAGAAATTAACGTTAATGAAACGGTTTCCGACAACGATATTACGCCGCTTATCCAAATTTGTGAAAATCTAAAAAAGGGAAACACGAACTAAATGCAAACCCTTTCCGTTTGTATGATTGTAAAGAATGAGCAGGATTTTATCGCCGATTGTCTGCAGAGCATTCACTCCATTGCCGATGAAATAATCGTGGTGGACACCGGTTGCACAGACCGGACCATTGAGATTGCTAAGCGCTTTGATGCTAAGATTTTTCCGTTTAAATGGATCGATGATTTTTCCGCTGCCCGGAACGAATCGATTCGGCACGCAAAGAGTGATTGGATCCTATGGCTGGACGCCGACGAACGGCTGCGTCCTGAATCCGTTAAACCATTGAAACAATTATTAAAAAAAGAAAAAAAACCAACCGCCTACGTGCTGCCCATCTGGAATATGATGGCCGATAGAAAGAACTATAAAATTTCCGGCGCGCACCGCCTCTTTACGAATCATAAAGGGCTCTATTTCACGGGAAGGATTCACGAACAGATCGTGCACAGCCTGGCCGAAAAAGGGGGAAGAGAAAGGGAATGTGCGGTCACTCTCATCCATTTAGGCTATGGCTTAGACGAGGCTGCACAGCAGCAGAAAAATATCCGCAACCGTATTTTACTGGAACGTATGGTAAAAGAGGAGCCGAAAAACGCCTATGCCCATTATACGCTGGCCCAAAACTACAGCCAGACCTTTGAATGGCAAAAGGCGGTCCGGCATTATCAACAAGCGCTGACGTATCAGCGGTTTGATCCGGGAATGGAAGTGTCTCTTTTAAATACCTACGCAGAAGCGTTAATGAAATTGGGCCAAAATGAAACGGCCAAAAAGATTGCTTTAAAATCTATTACAAAAATTTCACAGCAGGCCGGCGGCTACTATCTTTTATATAAATTGGCAGAAACCGGCGGGAACACACGGGAAGCGCTGGACTGTCTGCTTAAACTATTTAACGCGAATTTAAAATTACGTACTTCAGGGAAAAAACTCTCCACCGATGTTTTATTTAACGATGATGATTTGATTTTTGAAATCGTAAAAAATTATGATGCGCTGGATACCCCCCAAAATGCACGGGAGTGGATCCAAAGATTATCTGCGGAAAATCAAAAAACCCCGGAAGTGCTGTTAAAAACAGCAAACCTGTGTCTGAAAACAAATGATCTGAATAGCGCACGGGAACACCTGCTTAATCCTGCTTTGGCCGAAAATCCTACCGCTTTGGATTTGCTGGGTATTGTGTACATTAAACAACGGGATTGGGAACAAGCCGCTTCCGTTTACGAACAATTACTGGAAAAATCACCGCAGGATACGGCCATTATGAAGCGGCTTGCGGGCGTGTACGCAAAAAGCGGACAAATGCAAAAAGCACAAAGCCTCATCGAATATCTGAATAAGCTTTCACAAAACGTGTAATTCGCTTTGATTTTTGTGGAGTGTATCGACGGTGTCGATACAGAAATAGCCTCTGGTTCCCCGCCTGCGCGGGGATGACAGACCTTTGTATTTTAGCACTCCAAAATTTGCATTTAGTTTTTGACGCTCCTAATCCCACAAGGCTTAACAGCGCGACACAGGCTTCACAGTGCCGGTACAAAATTCCACCTTCCTTTTCATACATAAAAATAATTGCAGGGGGATTAAATTTTGTTCATATTCCGTTACAGCGAGAATCAGGATTTCCCCGGACTGTTTTTGTCGCGGGAAAACAACTTGAATTTTAATTGAATACAAAAAATTATCAAGGAGAATAGAATGGAAGACAAAAAATGCTTTAACTGCAAGACCCCGGAATCTGAAATTCCGGTTGTTAATATGCGTTATAAAAACAAAGAATTATGGGTGTGCCCGCGTTGCATTCCCAGTATGATTCACGAACCGCAGCTTGTCGAACAAAGTCTCGCGGAAGCGGAACAAGCTTAAATTATTTAGAGTCTTTCCAGCATCTCTGGTTGTTCTATAATTTTAGAGAATTCGAATGGAAAAAATACCCGGTATCAGAGATATACACGATGCCGCAAAACGGATTAAACCGTTTATTCATCGTACACCCGTTCTAACTTCGTCGGCTGTAAATGCGCTGGTTCAGGCAGAACTGTTTTTTAAATGTGAAAACTTTCAGAAAACCGGGGCGTTCAAAGCCCGTGGCGCGCTGAATGCGGTTTTTTCACTTTCCGAAAAAGAATGCGCCCGTGGGGTGGCGACCCATTCTTCAGGGAATCACGCGGCTGCCCTGGCATACGCAGCGGGTTTGCGGGGAATGCAGGCGCATATCGTGATGCCGGAAAATGCACCGCTGATCAAACAAAAGGCGGTTCGTGGTTACGGCGGCGCTATAACTTTTTGCAGGCCTACACTCGAAGCACGTGAAACAACTCTGCAGCAAATTGTAAACGATACAGGCGCTGTATTTATTCATCCTTATAATGATTACCGCATCATTACCGGACAGGGTACCGCCGCCCTTGAATTACTGGAAGCAAAAAATAATTTGGATATGGTGCTCACTCCGGTCGGTGGAGGCGGATTAACCAGCGGCAGCGCACTGGCGGTAAAAGCCTTTTCTCCAAAGACTAAAATGATCGCGGTCGAACCGGAAAATGCCGATGACGCCTTCCGCTCTTTTACAGCCGGACATTTGATTCCATCGGTTAATCCAAAGACGATTGCCGATGGACTGCTCACTTCACTCGGTGATAAAACATTTCCCATTATTCAAAAATATTGCGATGCCATCGTAACGGTTCGTGAAGAAGAAATAGTGGATGCGATGCGTTTGATCTGGGAACGAATGAAAATTATAGTGGAACCTTCGTCTGCCGTTCCACTGGCGGCTGTTTTAAACGGAAAAATTGAGGCCGCCGGGAAACGTATCGGATTGATTGTTTCCGGGGGAAATACGGAACTGGATAAATTACCCTGGAGGTAAGGAGAAGGAAATAAAGATGCCGGAAGACCTGATTCGTAAATACAAAAAATATCGTTTAAAAGATTTTAAAGAAATAATACGCGCTCTGATTGCCCATTTAGGAGATATTGAAGATTTAAAAGGAAAAACGATTCTGGAACTGGGACCGGGTAGCAGACAGAATTTGATCCGCTTTTTACGCAATGAAACGGGCGCGGCGTCTGTACTGGCGGCCGGTAAAACAATTACCCTGATGGGTAAAAAGTCAGATGAAAAGCCTGCGGATACGTATCTGCTTCCGTTTCTTAAAAGTCAAAAAGCAAAAAGTATCGATATTATTTATTCCCGGCACGTTCTGGAGAAAAACAGTATTCATCCTTTTTTGCTAATCAAACATCCGGCCTATTGGAAAGCTATCCGGGATAACAGTATCAATAATCCGGGTAGTGATTTTCCGGCTTCTATTGCCAATATGCAGGCGGTTTTTAATCAGGCTTACCGTATTCTAAAACCGGGCGGAATTATTATTTCACAAATTGCCAAACGAAAAAATTCCGCTTTAACGGATGCTTTTTTAAGCCGGTTAAAACCACGTCCCAAAAGAGTTAAGACGAAAGAGCTGGGACGCCGTTCGAAAATTATTACCGTTGTGAAATAAGCGGCCAGACTCCTACGAACCCCGAATTAGTTCGTTCCGGGCACAAAATATGTTCGTCCGCTTATTGGTCTTTTCTCTTTTATCGTGCCTGAACTTGCATTATATTAAAGCTGTTTAAATTCCACAAGAAATCTTCCTGAAATTTTTCTATTTATATTCTATGGCGCTACCGGGTTTCCTGTGGGTAAATTCTTTGACGATAAGACTTTAATGGGATAAAAAAATGCGCAGGCAACTTCTAAATATCATAGCCGTTTTTCTGATTTTTTTAATTAGCGAAATGCAGGCACAAACCGTCATCCCCGCAAAAGCGATGGTATCCGGCGTATGGACCCTGGCAGAGGCGCCTTTCATTATTGAGGGCGAGGCGATTATCCCGCAGAATTCCACACTAACCATTGAAGCGGGCGTTGAAGTGCGTTTTAAAACCGGCACAAACGATGATTATCTGAATCCGGGCTTTGACCTGGGATTTTTACGCATCAGCGGTAAACTAACCGCAAAAGGCAGTGCGCAGCAACCCATCGTATTGACCCGTGACGGAAGTACAGGCCGCTGGGGCAATCTGCTTTTTGATACCACGGCGGATTCGTCCAGCACACTAAAGTACTGCCGGATTAATTACGCTTCTCAGGTGCTGCACGCTTCCGGCTGGTTGGAATTCAGCGGGGCGGTTTCGGTATATAAATCCTATGTTAATATTGAAAATTGCCTGATTTCTAATAATTTTACAGACGGTTTATTCTGTGATAATGCCAGCCCGCGGATTGTAAATTGCCTCATTACGGATAACGGCCATAACGGATTTATAGGCACAAATTACGCTAATCCGCAATTTATAAATTGTACCTTCAGCGGTAATCCGCAATATGCCATCGACTGCGGATATAATTCATCTCTCACGGTTAGCAACTCAATTTTGTGGGGAAACGGAACTTCCTTTGCCGGGAATTTAACCTCCGCTCCAAAAATTTTGTATTCTTTAGTAGAAGAATCCACGCTTCCTGCAGGTGCTGAAAATTTGGGTGGTAATCTCTTTACCCTTAATCCTCGTTTTGCCGATACCACGGGACAAGACTATGCCTTGCAATCCAATTCATTCTGTATCAACAGCGGCAATCCCGATACCACCGGCCTAACCTTGCCCGCCTTCGATCTCAATGGGCAGGTTAGAATTAGGCACGAAAGGGTGGATATGGGCGCCTATGAATATGCCGATGACTATCTGCGGGTTGTTTCACCCAACGGGCTGGAATCCTGGAAAATCGGTACCGTTCAGCAGATTCGCTGGTACAGCAATGCGGCAGCAGTAAAAATTGAATATACTTCCAACGATGGAAACAGCTGGTCGGAAATTAGCGCTTCCACCGGGAATAATAGTATTTACGACTGGCTCATCCCGGATGATATTTCCGAAAACTGCCGCATACGGATAAGCGACGCTTCAAATCCCATTTTGACCGACCTGAGTGATACGACCTTTATTATAGATGATAAAACCATTATCTCAGACGGATTGCAGGTTTACGGCAACTGGACAAAAGCCTACGCGCCTTACGTTATTAAGGGCGAAGCAATTGTGCCAAAGGACTCGACGCTGATCATTGAACCCGGAGTAGAAGTGCGCTTTGCCTGCGGAACAAATTACGATTATCAGGATTCCGGCTTTGATATGGGATTGCTAAAAGTGAATGGTCGGCTTATTGCCGAAGGTACGGAAAACGATTCTATTCTTTTTACCCGTTCCGGCACGGCGGGTAACTGGGGCGTTATTTTTTGTAATGAATCGCTAAGTGATACAAACTCTATTCAATATGCACATATTGCGTATGGCTCACGCTGCGATAATTTAATCGACACACTGGACTTTAGCGGCGCCGTTTCGGTGTATTCCGCAGGATTAAAGATTCGCAATTCACGAATAGAAAACAATGAGGCAAGTGCTATTCATAGTACCGGGACTGCAGGCAGCCAAATCAGCGCTAATGAAATTAGCAATAATGGCGCGCACGGGCTGTTGTTTTCGGATAGTAAAAAAAATCCCAGGCCCTTTATGGGCAATAACCTTATCAGCTCCAATGCAGAAGGCGGTATTTATATCAAAGGAGATTTTTACGCGACTATCGAGAATAATCGGATTGAATCAAATGGACGCGACGGTATTTATAGCCAAAGCGGATTTGCCCAGACCCGTGCGGCCAATAATATCATCAGGCATAATCAGGCGGGGATTAACGTCAATAGTTTTATCGAAATTGTAGGCAATTTATTCGCTTATAACAACCAGGGCCTTCTGCTTAACCACGTGTCACCGCAGATTATGAACAATACCTTTGCCGACAATTCAGCCGCGGGGATTTATTGTGAAGAATCCAGCCCCTATATCACCAATTGTATTTTTAGCGACAATAATAAAGATTTTTCCTTTAAAGCCGGAGACGCCAGTACCCCCACTGCCAGTTATTCGCTTTTTAAAAAATTCTACCTCGATGCAAAAGTGACCAATGGAGGCGGAAACCGTACGGGCGCAAATCCCGGATTTCTTTCCTCCGGCGATCATCCTTTTGCTTTGAAAAGCAATTCAGCGGCAATCGACGCTGGCACGAACGAAAATGCGCTGGTAACGCTCCCCGAGAATGATCTGGCCGGGAAGCCCCGTGTGTACGACGGTGATAATAACGGCAGTTCGATTATCGATATCGGCGCATACGAGTTCAGCGCGCTTAGCGCAGGTTTTGCGGTGGATAAGACCTTTGGCACACCGCCGCTTACGGTAAATTTTAGCGATCACTCTGTCGGAGAAATAGACCACTGGGTCTGGTATTTTGGTGACGGCGATTCCAGTTCCGCAGAAAATCCACAGCATATTTATAATGAGTATGGTATCTTTAGCGTAACGCTTTCTGTTAGCGGGCCGTTGGGGACAAGCATCAAAACAGAGCCAAATCTAATCGTTGTGGAACACGCTCCCCAAGTCAATCAGTCTCTGCCTGACACCTCTTTTACGGAAGATGGGGGCGAACATTATCTGGCCGATTTAAATATAGTCTTTTCAGATGCAGACAGCGGTGATGTCTTAAATTATAGCCTAATTTGCGATAATCCAAAAATACAATTAACCCTGCAAAACGACAGCCTGGTTCTGAATTCCTCAAAAGATTATTTTGGAAGGGGAACCGTTGTAGTCACCGCCAGCGATTCTTACGGTTTGACGGCAACAGATACATTTATGGTAACCATCACCGCGCTTAATGATCCCCCGGTTATTGATCCGGCATTTCCGGACTCCTTGCGATTTACCACGGATAGCCTGGTGACCTTACCCGTTTGGGATTACGTTTCGGATGTGGAATCGCAGGATTCATTGCTGACTTATCTGTTTTCCGTTTCCAATGATTCTTTGCGGTTTGCTTTCAATGATACCACAGGATTCTTAACGCTGTGGTCGCAGGAGAATTTTCTGGGCAGGGCAAAACTTTATGTCACGGTTAAAGATGATAGCGGGGCTTCGGCACGGGATTCTGCCGTTGTCTGGGTCGAATCCACGGTTGGAATAGAGGAAAGTCGCACGGCGGAGCAGCCGGAATCTTTCCGGTTGCTGCAAAATTACCCCAATCCTTTTAATCCGGTTACCATTATTCGCTATCAACTGTCGGCTGTTCATTTTGTTGAATTAGCGGTTTACAACACCTTAGGGCAGAAAATGCAGACGCTGGTTCATGAACAACAGGGGGCTGGACTCCATTCGGTACATTTTAAAGCTGAAGGTTTGTCGAGCGGTGTTTATTTTTATCGATTGAGCACAAACAGCGGAGCTATTAAAATAAAAAAAATGATTTTAATTCGATAAAAATCTCTGGTAGGTTGATTTCGTGACTTGTTAATCTTTTATGTTTATAAAAATGATATGATTATGCTCTTAGCTCAGAAAAATACAACTTAACTATTTATAAATAATAGATTGCCAAGTCGCTCCGTTCGCTTCTCGCAAAGACAACTATGACCGTCATTGCGAGTTTGGCTTTAGCCGGACGAAGCAATCTAAACAAAATAGCTGAGCTAAAGAAATAATCATAAAATATTATCACAGAGGATCTCGTAGAATCTTTATACCCTCTGCCGCAAACAAGCAGAATTAAATCTAAAAAAACTTGCTGCGACAGAAGGTTTTTAAATTAGTTCTAAAGAATCGGATCATCTCCCGCTGATCAAATCTCCCAGAATATTGCCGCCCATTCCGGCGATGCCTTTTTTCTCACCCACCTGCTGAAAGCGGGCAGCCGCATAAATTCGATCGGCCAGCCGCGAAAAGGGCAGGCTTTGCATATAGACTTTCCCGGGGCCGCGCAGAACGGCCAAAAATAGTCCTTCTCCGCCAAACAAGGCATTTTTAAAGCCGCCAACAAATTGAATATCGTACTGAATCGTGGGAGAAAAGGCGACCAGGCAGCCGGTATCGAGACGCAGGCGTTCCCCCGGCGCCAAATCGCGCTCAATAATGGTGCCGCCCGCGTGTACAAAGGCCATTCCGCTGCCGACAAGGTTCTGAAGGATGAATCCTTCTCCGCCAAATAGTCCTGCGCCTAATTTCTTAGTAAAAGCGACTTCAATATCAATCCCAGCCGCAGCACATAAAAAAGCGTCCTTCTGACAGAGAAAACTTCCGCCCAATGTGCTTAAATCCAGGGGAATAATTTTACCGGGATAGGGCGCGGCAAAGGCGGCATGGCCTTTCCCGGAACCGTGATATAAAAAAGTGGTGATAAAAAAGCTCTCCCCGGTAATCATCCGCTTAAATCCGCTGAAAAGACCGCCGCCCGTACTGGTCTGCATTTCAATACCGTCTTCCATATACAACATGGCGCCGGTTTCCGCGCGGACACCTTCACCGGGGTCTAATTCGATCTCCACGGTTTGCATATCATCACCAATGATTTTGTAATCAATTACATCTGCCATCGTTATTCTCCTTTAACTCGTTTTAAATTTTTATCTTAAAACCCGTGTCAAATTATCGTCTCATTGTTTTATAAATATATATACCCTAATTTTTAGGATGAAATTAAGAAAATTCCAAAAAGCAAGCGCCAAAGAACAAGGAACCAATTTTCAAAATATAAATCTCATTAAAAGGGTGATTCATTGTTTGAGCTTTAAGTCATTGTTCCTTTGAGATTTGTTTGTTATTTATATCTTGTCATTTGGGGTTTTATGTTAAAATTTAAAGTAAGTACGAACTGTTATTCGAATTCATATTGCAATGAAAGTGATACCCAAAAGCCTCCATATTCCCGGGATGAAGTTCCGGCAAAATCAGTTGTCTTATTCAAATTCTTAAAACGAACCGGAAGGAGTTGTGATATTTCACCGCGTATTTTTAATTCATTAAAGGTTCCTTCCACCTGACCATTAAGCAGCAGCAACGCATCTATGTCCGGTTTGAATGAATAGGGATAGGTTGTATAACCGATTAAAACCGGGTACAGAATAAAATAACGCTCTTTGTAAATAAACTTATTCCTGAATAAGAATTGAGACCAGCGTATTCGAAATCCGGCGGCCAGCCCCTTATTTCTTCTTTTAAAATCCAGATGTTTTATATATTCGATAAAAGGCAGATTTAGTTCCATGTCTGTTTTGGTAAACCTCGTTTTGGAAGCCATCAGCTGACTCCAATAATTAAAGGGCCAGATTTCCAGATAAGAATTTTGTCCTGACCAACCATAAAATCCATTGTTTCCCAGGGATAATTGATTGTTTTCATAAAAGACTCTTTTAATTAGAAACGAATAATAAAAAAACTGAAAATGATCCAAATAACCATAAGGATTATGCCGGTAGTTCAAATAGGCGCGGATATTACCATAACTTGCGTCCATACTCAGTTCCAATTGCCAGGGCAGTGAAATGCTGGTTTCGGCGGAAACGATATCGCCATAAATATTATTTTGATAACTACTGTCCGGGTGCAGCGGCGCCAATCTTCGGTAGCAAACGGCTGTGTTTTGGTAAAAAATCCGGGCCAAAATAGAATATGCTGCCAATGGAACATTGCCACCGCTGTTTTCAACCTGTCCTGCAAATACACCGGAATAAGGAGACACATCGATATTAAATCCATAGTCAGATGTTTCAAATCCTATCCCCGCTCCCCAAAAATCATTATACAAAGCACTTAAATACAATCGGCCGTTAAATAAATTTTGGGATAACTTTGCCTTGATAGCCCGGTTGCGGTACTGGAATCTTAGACGTCCGGATAAAGTGTCTAAATGATTTGCAAAACTTTCCAGACGGTAGTCACGGTAGGAGACAGCCAGTTGATATTTGTTAAACTGCACCGATGATTTAAGAAATTGCTGCAAAGAATAGAGTCTCCGGACTGTGCCGTCCGGTTTTTTAAGCGTATAAAAATTGGTATAGTGCAGGCTGGTTTGCAGGTAATTACTTTGATTCGTTTTGATTGTATCAGAATCACTGGATTTGAATCTGGGCTGCGCAGGGAGTCCCTGAAAAAAAATAAATAGAAATACAATTAATATAAACACTTTGGGCATGAATCAATATACCGATTTCAATGTTTATTTTCAAAGGGACTCTACCCGGACAAGAAAATTAAATTCAAAAAAAAAGCGCCCCGCGAACGGGACGCTTTCAGCAAAAATAGCATTTCTACCGTGGTTCATCCCAGGTAAGGTCAATCATTTTCTGACGGGTCATATCCGGGAAAATACCATTAAATGTATAGTCCGGGAAATAGGGCATAACCGCATCGGGATCAATTTCATTTCCACCGGGTCCATCAAGAAAAACAACCGGGTCAATTCCGGTATCGTAGGAATTAAAAACAACCACATCCACATTTTCAACCGTAACCATTTCGTCTTGTCCATTGAGGAAAAAGGAGTAAGAATATCCATAATTATCCATTTGCCAGGTATAGTCAAGATCCCGGTAACGCCATTCGGCTTTATCTTTCCACTGATAATAGGGAAGATAGGTTTTTAAATCGGGTAATCCGGGGACAAATACACGACCGAGATTCACCTGAAAAGAAACATCCTTTTCTGTAAATGTATAGGTCTCGGTAAATAAACCATTCAGCCAGTCGATGACATCGTGGATATTATTCCATTGCTGTACAAATTCCGGTGCATCATCCGGCATATTTGCAATATTGCTATCCGCTTCCTGGATGTAGCTGAATTTAATAATATCATCGGACTGATCATCGGTTTCATTCTCGATATAGGTTACGGAATTTTCGAGGTCGGAAATAACGTGCAGAATATCGCTTTTAATCCGTGCTCCGATAGTGGGTCTGCGGAAGGTAAGAAAAGAAGTGCGGGAAAGTAGATTGTATTTTACCACGTCGGCAGCAAGAGAATCAATCTCAATTTCGTGTTCACTTTCATAATTTTCCGTAAGATATAAATAGCGTTGTGAATTAACAGTTTGAACTTCATAAGAGTCATATCCATAGCTGTAATCAGAACCAGAAGACCAGAGGCTGTCTAACCAGGAGTAACTGCCTTGCTGATCGAATAAATCAACATCATAGAGAGTAAAAAAGCGGAATCCTGCGGAAACGGCATAAAGAGAGGCCCGGAATAAATAAATTTCGCCGGGATCAATTTCAACCGATTCACCATCTGCATCTAAAACAATTACATTGGAATCGGCCAGGTTTACCGCATAATCCAGATGCTCTATGGCATTATTAATTTTAGGCAGCACACTGTTCTCCACAATATTCTGCACGCGGGCGATACTCAGGGAACTGTTAATGTTTTTTAAGGTATTTCCGGTTTGCTTTAACAGCGCCTCGGGAGCGGTTCCTAAAAACTGGAGTTGATTATTCATAATCCGCTTACTGAATGAGCCGTCGTTTGCATCATTTATTAAATTCCATAAATCATTATCATAATTAACGCTGAAAAGTTCTAAAATTGCCAATCCAAGGTGTGCAGCCGGATTATTGGCATCTTTGTCAATGGCAGACTCAAAGATGTCTTTTATGCTTGTATATTCACTGTTCGGAAAAACATCTTCACCGCTTTGGGCACTTTCCAAATCAGTTCCTTCAAGCTCCTGCGCTTTTTGATTTAGTTGATCAAAACCCTCCATTGCCAGGGCATTGGCTTCACCCAGATTGTTCCCACCGGGATCCGTCGTTGTCTCATCGCAAGCGGTAAGAAAAAACAATGCAGAAAACAAGAACACCGCTAAAAAAAAACATTTTAGTTTATACATGACATCCTCCTAAAATAAAAAGATAGTTTAGTCCGCATAATGCCGACTATGAATATTAAATAATTAATAAACTATTTTTCGGTTAGTTTCTAAAGTTCTTGAATTAAAACTTATGAATTAACATAAATGTCAATAGCAGCAAAAACAATGCGTTTGATCAAATTCTTATAAAAAAACCGCATTTTGTTGTGAATGGATTATACACACCAATAATATCCGGTTAAAGGGTGATGAATTTAAATTTATTAGATTTTCTTCAACATAACCCTTCCCATCCCGATTCTCAGGATTTCCCCTCCCTTCCCAAAACAGGCTGTTGCAGATTCTATCTAATGGCGCTAAAGCGCCTAGAAAGGAGATAGGAGGTTTCATTACCCCGACTTACCGCGCAAGCGGCCCCTTTCGGGGAAAGTCGGGCTATTCATAGGAAAAATAAGCGGTTAGGTGACATGAATAGCCCCGTGCTTTAGCACGGGGAATGTCGCAATCCTACACATATATGGGGCTTCAGCCCCCATTTAAACTATTCTGCAACACCCTGAAAAAAGGGAGGGGATTACCCTTCGACTTCGCTCAGGGTACAGAAGTGGGTTGGTTTTTAGTTCCTATAAAATAGACAGTGCTCTTCACATTGGTATCACTGATATTAATTGACTATTTCCAATTCTAAACCCGAAACTAATGTGTACACACCGGGACTGACAATTAATTTGCCTTTAACAGGGTATTCTTATTACATTAAAAACTTTGAAAAATGAGAGGATAGATCCCTATGATTAAGCATCACATAAAAGACGCCGGACTTGCGCCACAAGGTAAAAAACGAATTGAATGGGCCGATAATGATATGCCTGTTCTAAAAGCAATTCGGGAACGTTTTGAAAAAGAAAAACCGTTAGCCGGTAAAAAAATGTCGGCGTGTCTACACGTAACGGCGGAAACCGCTAATTTAGCCCGGACTCTGAAAGCGGGCGGAGCCGACCTGGTTTTGGTTGCATCGAATCCATTAAGTACTCAGGATGATGTGGCGGCTTCTTTGGTACATGATTATGGCATCTCGGTTTTTGCCATTACCGGTGAAGACCATAAAACATATTACGACCATATCCACGCTGCCCTGGAACACGATCCGGTGGTAACCATGGACGACGGCGCCGATCTGGTGTCGACGCTGCATTCAGATTATCCTGAAAAACTGGCACAGATTTCCGGTTCTATGGAAGAAACCACGACCGGAATCATCCGTTTACGTGCCATGCATAATGACGGTGCTTTAAAAATTCCCGTTTATGCGGTAAATGACGCCCAGACAAAGTATTTATTTGACAACCGTTACGGAACCGGACAGTCTACTGTGGATGGTATTATTCGCGCAACAGACTTTCTGATTGCCGGTAAAAAAGTGGTTGTCGCCGGATACGGCTGGTGCGGACGCGGTTTTGCCATGCGTATGAAGGGAATGGGCGCTAATGTGATTGTTACCGAAGTGGAACCGATTAAAGCCTTAGAAGCGGCAATGGACGGTTATATGGTAATGCCGATGGAAGAAGCTGCCAAAGTGGGTGATCTGTTTGTGACCATTACCGGCGATATTCATGTATTGCGAAAAGAACATTTTGAACTGATGAAAGATGGCGCTATCATTGCGAACAGCGGCCATTTTAATGTGGAAATCAATATTGATGATTTAGAAGAACTGGCTGCAAAAAAGAACGAGGCCGTACGGGAATTTGTAGATGAATATGTTATGGCCGACGGTCGTCGCTTGCATCTGCTGGCCCAGGGAAGATTGATAAACCTCGCCGCTGCCGAGGGACATCCTGCTTCGGTAATGGATATGAGTTTTGCCACCCAGGCGTTAACTACGGAATATATGCTAAAACAGGAACCTAAGGTTGGCGTTCATGATGTGCCCTCCGAAATAGAAGATTGGATTGCGGAGACAAAACTTAAATCTATGGGTATTGAAATTGACGAACTGACGGAAGAGCAGAAGACCTATCTCGCATCCTGGGAAATGGGAACCTGATCGTTCTGTTTTAAACGTAATCCGCCGGCTCCGGCAACAAAAGAAATTGAAAGAAAATTGAGGCTGTCCCGAAAATAATTTCAGGCCGGCCTCATTTTATTTAAACTGAAAGCAGAAAGAAATGAAGGTTCAAAATATTAGAAATATTGCCATTATCGCCCACGTCGATCACGGTAAAACAACCCTGGTTGACGAAATGCTCAAACAAAACGATATTTTCAGGGAAAACCAAAAAGTACAGGAACGGTTTTTGGATTCCAATGACCTGGAGCGTGAGCGGGGCATTACGATATTGTCCAAAAATATTTCGATTCAATATAAGGAAAATAAGATTAATTTAATCGACACTCCGGGCCATTCGGATTTTGGGGGTGAAGTGGAGCGGGTCCTCAAAATGGCAGACGGCGTTTTGCTTTTAGTGGATGCCTTCGAAGGTACCATGCCGCAAACCCGTTTTGTGCTGCAAAAAGCACTGGACCTGCATTTGCAGCCAATTGTGGTAATCAATAAAATGGATCGGCCGCAGGCACGTCCCCTGGAAGTACTGGATGAAGTATATGATCTGTTTATCGATTTGGAAGCAGATGACGATTTGATTGATTTTCCGGTAATCTATGCGTCTGCCCGCGACGGCTGGAGCAGTTTGGATGTGGAAAATCATGGCTCGGGAATGGAACCGTTGATGCAGGCAATCATTGATAAAATTCCGCATCCTGTTGAAAATATAGGCACCACTCAGGTTCAGGTTACGACCATTGATTATTCTTCATACGTGGGTAGAATTGGCATTGGCCGTGTTTTCCGCGGTACAATCAAAAATGACACACAGTATAAACTTGTCCGCCGAAACGGAAGCGTGGAAGATATCCGTATTAAACGGCTGTATACATTCGAAGGTTTAAACAGGGAAGAAAAAGAAGAAGTTGAAACCGGTGATATTTGTGCCATTGTCGGGATAGACGATATTACCATTGGCGATACAGTGGCTGATTTTGAAAACCCGGAGCCGATGCCGATTGTGGCCATAGATGAACCCACAATGAGTATGACGTTCACAATTAATAATTCGCCGTTCTTTGGAAAAGAGGGAAAATATGTAACCAGCCGCCATATTCGCGACCGGCTGTATAAAGAGCTGGAATCGGATGTTGCTCTTTCGGTGGTTGAAGGCGGTTCCCCCGATGTGTTTAAAGTATCAGGACGCGGCATCCTGCATCTTTCTATTTTGATGGAAAATATGCGCCGCGAAGGATACGAATTTTCTGTCGGACAACCACGGGTAATTTATAAAACTATCGATGGTAAAAAAGCGGAACCGGTTGAAGAATTGGTAATTGACGTACCTCAGGAATTAGCCGGTAAAGTGATTGAGATGGTGGGCCAGCTTAAAGCCGATATGATCAAAATGGAAGACAAGGGGAATTTTAAACATCTGGTTTATCATCTTCCGTCCCGCGCCTTAATGGGGCTCCGTAACCGAATGCTCACCGCCACGATGGGTGAAGCTGTTATGCATCACCGTTTTTATCAATATGAGTATTTTAAAGGTTCTATTCCAAAACGGCAGAACGGAGTTATGATTTCGATGGGTACCGGACCCGTTAATGCCTATGCGCTTGATGCGCTTCAGGACCGGGGGGTCTTTTTTGCCCGGCCGGGCGAAAATGTTTATACCGGGCAGATTGTCGGAAAATACAACAAAGACAGCGATATCGTCGTCAATTTACAGAAAGCTAAGAAACTATCCAATATGCGGACGTCCAGCGCCGACCGGGCTCTAAAATTAGCACCACCGGTGGATTTAAGTCTGGAAGAATACCTGGAATTTATTGAAGATGATGAATTGGTTGAAGTAACACCGAAGTCTATCCGCGTCCGAAAAATTATTCTGGAAGAATTAGACCGGCGCCGCGCCTTTTCTGCAAAAAAGAAGAAATGAGCAAAATCTGTGATTCGTACCACCAAAAGACAAATCCGTCGGGCATATATTATTTACTTATTGCGGAAAAATATGGAGAGATAATCGATGAAATTTGCAATCGTAATTATGTTTTTATTTGTTCTGAACGTGGTGGCCCAGAGTCCGTTTACAATGCCTCCAATCCTTCTTAGCACAGACACAACCGAATCACAGGCGGTCGCCTGGGGGGATTATAATGGCGATGGCTGGGACGACTTGTACATTACCAGAGGGGTGGAATCTACCGGTGCTACGGCTACAAATCTGTTTTTTTTAAATCAGAGCGGAACACTGACTTCTGAAGCAATGAATGGATTAACAACCTTAGATGATTTCTCCGGTTCTGCAACATGGGGTGATTATAATAATGATGGCTACCTCGATTTATACGTGGCTGTCGTTGCGCCCATGAGCGGATTAAATAATAATTTGTTTATGAATGACGGGGCGGGTGCTTTTGTTGATAAAACCGGCAGTGCCGATGTGGGCGATATCGCCAATGACGCAGAAGATTCCGGATATACAGGCTGGGGAGATTATAATAATGATGGCTGGCTGGATATGTTTGTAGACAACGGAAAGGTTTTTCTGCAATATCCACTTAAAGAAGTAAATTCCTTTTATGAAAACAATGAAGGTGTGTTTACAAAAAAGGACGCTTCCGAAATTGGTGATATTGTCAGCACAGACGATGCCTATAAAACATACCGTTCCGGCTTTACCTGGTGTGACTACAACAACGATGGCTTTTTAGATATTTTCAACGGCAGCGGTTATGGTTCCAATAACCGAATGTGGAAGAATGATCATGGAAATGGTTTTGTGAATACATTCGATTTTTCCCAGGATTTGTCTTCTACCAGGGGAATCAGCGCGGGCGATTTCGATAATGATGGAGATTTTGATTTTTATCTCACTTCCATTATTGATGGTGACCGAGGTGTTAATTTCTTATATGAAAACCGGAGTACGCCAACTCTGGACAGCCTTTATAGCTGGCCAGCTGAAAAGGGTGCTATCGTAACCAATATATTCTGGTCTAACAGCAGTATTTGGATGGACTTTGACAATGACGGAGATCTGGATTTATTGGTAAGTAATTGGGGAGAGCCGGATTCAGGAGATGTTTCGCATTATTACGAAAACAGCGGGTATCCGGATTTTAATTTTACAACACAGGCTTCTGCAATAGACACGATGAATCCTTATAATGGAACTCAAAAAGGTGCCGGCAGGGGGATTGCTGCCTGCGATGTCGACCATGACGGGGATATGGATTTGGCCGCTGCACGCACAGGTGTTCCGTTACTATATATCAATCAGACTTCCGGTAATAATTGGGTTCAGGTACATCTGACCGGAAACGGTACTACGAATACAACCGCCATTGGTGCCCGGGTGCGGGTTGTTGCCGATATTTCTGCACAGGGCGGAATGACAAGCCAGCTCAGAGAAATTTCGGGGCAGAGCGGGGCCGGCTCACAAAATAGCCTGACGGCTCATTTTGGACTTGGCGATGCGACTTTGATCGATACGCTGGAAATTACCTGGCCGGTGACCGGGAATAAAGAAGTTTTTACAAATCTAGCAGTAAATCAATTCTATTCCTATACCGAAACCGTAGTCAGTGGATTGGATAAAAATCCTGAAAATCAGGCCGCAACGTTTGAATTATTTGCAAACTATCCCAATCCGTTTAATCCAGGTACCGTAATCCGCTATCGGCTTCCTGCAGCCAGCGAGGTGAAGCTTACAATTTATAATGCTTTGGGGCAGGAAGTGCAGACATTGGTAAAAGGACCACAGGAGGCTGGAAAATATTCTGTTACGTTTAACGCTTCCCGGTTGAGCAGCGGTCTCTATTATTACAAATTAACGGCGGGCAGTTTTGTTCAGATACGCAAAATGATTTTAATGAAATAATTTTCTTACCGCTGGGGAAGGCAGATAGGATACTCTTGTAGTTTATATTCAGTTATCAGTGGGTGAGAATAAAGACGTATAAAACTGGAAAAGAGAGACCTGCTATCTGCCGAACAGTATATAAAGTAAATCAAAAAGTCTTCTTAAATTAAGGAGACTTTTTTTTGTCCAATTTGGTGTGATTTATAGCACGTTAACTTAAGTTATTTCTTTTAATTTCGAATAAGATAAAAATTATATTATTTTGGAGGATGTATGAAAACTGGTTATAAATATTTATCCCTGATGATTATTGGATTGTTCGTTGCATCCGCTGGATTGGCGCAGGATCCTTTTACCTACAGCGGCGATATCTTTGGCGGCGGCTATTCTAACGGAATCGCCTGGGGTGATTATAATAATGATGGCTTTCAGGATTTATATATTTCTAATGGACATCAGAGTGCTCCCCCGGAAAAAAACCAGAATCTGCTATATCTGAATAATGGTGACGGAACCTTTGATTCGGTCACAACAGCAGGGGCTATCATCAGTGACCAGTTTGTTTCCGGCGGCAGTACCTGGGGTGACTATAACAACGACGGTAACCTGGATCTATTTACGGCTGAGGTGTATCGAGTGGCCGCTTCTTTTCCCAATACTTATAAAACGATTTATAGTTTATATGAAAACAATGGTGACGGCACCTTTACCCGAAGTGACGCGCATGGTGATTTGACGGTTGAAACAGAAGAATGCGGCGCCTCCGCTTCCTGGGCCGACTATAACAATGACGGCTATTTGGATTTAGCTATCAGTACACAATACATTAAGTTTTCACCGGTAAAAAACAACAATGCGCTCTATCTGAACGACGGCAGTGCAGGGACGTTTACCAAGCAAAGCAACGTGGTTACCGAACAGGTTACCCAGCAGGGCGGGGTGAATTGGGCCGATTATGATCAGGATGGTGATATGGATCTGGTTACCATTGCCGGACTGGAATTTCAAAGTTCCTGGCTTTTTACAAATAACGGTTCTTCTGCCTCTTTCTCTTTTGATTCGTTAACAATTCTTACAAGTCAGGATGCCAAAGGCGCCAGCTGGGGCGATTATGATAATGACGGTGATTTTGATTTATATGTTTCTATTAGCGGCGTCAATTTAGACGCCGGACAGGTTGCTCAAAAGAATATTTTATTTCAGAATAATAA
>JANTFQ010000004.1 GCA_024763405.1 Calditrichaceae bacterium | reverse complement strand
GAAATACCGCCGATATTTACCGATAAAATGTTCTGCTTAAATTTTGAAAAATAAATCCAGTCAAAATAGGGAATCAGGGGAGCGCCCTGCCCGCCCAGCGCCACATCTGCCGTACGGAAATCACCGGCAACCGGAATTCCGGTCAGCTGAGCTAAAACAGACGGGTCGCCTAATTGAAGGGTAGAAGCGATCGGTCTGTCCACATACTGGCGGGGCACCGGTTCGTGCCAGATGGTTTGTCCGTGGCTGCCGATTAAATCAATATCATTTGCCGAAAGGTTATTTTCCTCTAAAAAATCCTGTATCATTTCACTCCAAATCCGGGGCAGGTAAAAATTAAGCGTACTTAATTCCCGGGCCGATGTTGATTCCGATTGTAAAATATGCAGTAGGTATTCTTTTTGTTGTGGAGAATAAGAAATGGTTTTACTGTTCAAAAGCTCGAATTCGGTTTCTTGTCCTGTATGCGCAATTCGGATGCGGGCCATATCCAATCCGTCACAGGAGGTACCGGACATTAATCCTAAAATATAATATTGCGGTTTCCCGAAGAAGCGTTGGATCGGCTGCATAAAACTCCTTTATGTTATTCAAAGAGAATTTTAATACAGCCGTAAATGTAAATCAAATTTTAGTTTAACGGTTTGTAAGAGAGGGGTCTTTTAGATACGGTATAATTTCCTGTTCCAATGTTTTATAGTCACTGCTGCCGCTTAGCTGCCGTAGAATATTCCCCTTTTCATCAATAATAAAGGTAGTTGGCAAATCACTGAAAGAACCGTATTGGGCGATAAGTCGTTTATTACCAATAACGATGGGATAGGTTACGCCGGTTTGGATGACCTTTTGAGGAATATCCGATTCATTGGAAACCACGGCAACTCCAATAACCTGAATACCACGCTGATGATATTTTTGATGCAGTTTTTCTAAATTCGGCATTTCCCGCAAACTGGGAGCAGACCAGCTTGCCCAGAAATTGAGTACCACCATTTTACCCTGAAAATCGGCAAGGGAAATCCGTCCACCAGAAAGCGCATCTAAACAAAAACCGGAGGCTTCCTTATTTTGAAGGGGAACTCTTCTGCCGGAAAAAGAGGAAAAGGAATTGAGTATTAAAAAAAGACTTAATATTATGACTAAATGGATTATTTTTTTCATAACGGACCTGCTGTTTTTTTATAGAACAAGCATCATTCGGATATTATTCCAGCAA
Organism: Calditrichaceae bacterium; assembly: GCA_024763405.1. Classification (GTDB taxonomy): domain Bacteria; phylum Calditrichota; class Calditrichia; order Calditrichales; family Calditrichaceae; genus JANTFQ01. Next base: position 22,011 of record JANTFQ010000004.1, on the reverse strand, counting down.
TTTGTGTGCCGGGAATAGCGGTATGTTCTATAAGCCTCTGCTATTTTTCTTTGATAAATATGTACAGTTTGTTTACACAATGATGTCGTCCAAATAAATAGGAACTTAATATTATATTTCTATTGTGATTTAGAATTGAGTGTTTTATTTTCTTGGTCAGCAAAGTTAAATAATTGGAGTCTGTCCATAAAGTCAGAAAATAATAAGAATTTTTATAATTCTTTTCTGTCCTTAAAAGTACCTCATCCCCCCACAAAGTGGCCGCTTCGTGGTAACCCCTTCTCCTTTCAGGAGAGGAAGGCCTGCCCCGATACTTCGGGGGGTGATGTTTTTGACGACTTTAAAGACAGACCCTCATGAGGGAGAAAAATGGGAACACAAAAAATATTTATATCGGCTAATATCCCGGAAGCGGGAATCAAAATGCTGCGCGAAAAAGGATACACCGTTGCTATTTATGATGGATCCGCTCCAATAACAAAAGCGGCAATAAAAAAACAGCTTGTCGATGCAGACGCCTTAATTCCCCTGCTGTCCGATACGATAGATGAAGAAATAATTGAAGCGGCTCCGAAGTTAAAAATAATAGCCAATTACGCGGTTGGATACAATAATATAAATTTAGGAGCGGCGCGCAAACGGGGGATAATCGTCAGCAATACGCCGGATATTCTCACGCCGGCCACAGCCGATTTAACCTGGGCGCTTCTCTTATCAGTCTCAAAACGCATTCCGGAAGCCGATCGTTTTATGCGGGCCGGCAGGTTTACAGGCTGGGGCCCCAAATTGATGCTGGGCGGAGATGTGACCGGCAAAACCCTTGGCATTATCGGGGCGGGCCGCATCGGCAGGGCGGTGGCAAAACGGGCTGCGGGTTTCGATATGCGTGTGGTCTATTTTTCACGCAGCAGAAATGAAGAAATTGAACAGAATTCCGACGCTTTTTTTATGCCGCTTAATACATTGTTAGAAGAAGCCGATTTTATAAGTATCCATTGTCCGCTGACGGAAGAGACCCATCATTTAATAAATGAGGACCGGATGAAGCAGATAAAAAAAGGAGCCTATTTAATCAATACCGCCCGTGGGCCGGTGGTGGACGAAGCTGCGTTAATCGAGGCCTTGAAATCGGGCAGACTCGCCGGAGCGGGTTTGGATGTATATGAATTTGAACCGAAGGTTTCGGCAGCGCTTTTAGAAATGGAGCAGGTCGTTTTGTTGCCGCATATCGGCAGTGGAACAACGGAAACACGGGCAGAAATGTCCCGCATTTGTGCTCGGAATATTATCGAAGTTTTTGAAGGCCGAAAGGCTGTAACACCAGTTTTTTAATAAAGGAGGGGGAGATGCAGGTAGAACAAATTCCGGTCGGAGCATTTGAGATGAATTGCTATATTGCGGCTCCGGATAAGGAAAATAAATGTTTGATTATCGATCCCGGTGATGAACCGGAACGCATTATTTCGTATGTAGAAAATCGACAATTAATTCCGGATCGCATACTGCTGACCCATTGCCATATTGATCACGCCCGGCGGGCAGCAGAAATTCAAAAGCATTTCAACATTCCACTTTACGCCGGAGAGGCGGATGTGCCTTTGCTGGAATCCCTTAACGAGCAGGCGGCCTTATTTGGAATGGGGCGTACCGAACTGCCGGAGATAAATTATTTTTTCGATGATGGGGAAGAATTTTCGGCGGCCGGTTTCAGTTTTAAGGTCTTGCATACGCCGGGGCACAGCCCGGGCAGTTTTTGTGTGCACATCGACAACCGGGTATTTGTGGGAGACGTCCTTTTTTACGATTCCATAGGACGTACCGATTTATACGGCGGAAGTTACCCGATGCTGATGCAATCGATTAATGAAAAATTGCTGGTGTTACCGGATGAAACGATTGTTTATCCGGGACATGGCCCGGCCACTACCATCGGCAGAGAAAAGCAAAACAATCCATTTTTAAATCCGGCGCATATGCCGCTTACTTAAGGGAAAGCAGATTGAATTTACAAGGTAAGGGGATTGTTGTTACGGGAAGCGCGGTACGTTTGGGACGAGCGATCTGTCTGGAATTAGCGGAAACGGGCGCACACCTTTTTTGCCATTACCATTCCAGTAAAAAAAAAGCAGATTCTCTGGAACGCGAATTGTGGAAAAAAGGAACGGTTCACTTTTTTCATCGGGCCGACTTAGGCAGCCTTGAAGCGGTACATCAGTTGGTTCAGAAGGCACAGGAACGACTGGGACGTATCGATGTTTTAATTAATAATGCCGCCGTTTTTTACAAGACACCGCTGGGCCGTGTTGCCGAAAAAGACTGGGACACATTTTTTAACCTGAATCTTAAAGCGCCTTTTTTCCTGGCGCAGGAAACAAGCCGTTATATGCAGGAACAAGGCGGTGGTAAAATCATTAATATTGGGGATGCCGGTGCGGAAAATCCTTTCCCGGCTTACCTGCCCTATTCTTTGACAAAAGCCGGAATAACAGCAATGACGCGGGGACTGGCCAAAGCGCTGGCGCCGCAAATTCAGGTTAACTGTATCAACCCCGGCCCGGTTATGATGCCGGAAGATTTAACGGAAGAAGAACGCCGGTATGCCCTGGAACAGACGCTGCTAAAACGGGAAGGCTCTGCTGACGATATTGCCAGAACAGTGCGCTTTGTTTTGGAGGGATCCGATTACATTACCGGTGCAGTAATCCCGGTAGACGGCGGTCGCCAAATCCGCTGAATTAATCTTCTATTTTATCTTTTATCCGCATTTTATTTGCTGCCAGTTTGCCAGTTTTTGTTCAAAGGTGTAGGTGGCATTCGCAGGACTGGTTGAAAGCAGCGTTTTATGAGCGATGTGTGTTTCCCACCCGAAATATTTACCAAATAACAGTTCTGCTTTTTTTCCATTAAAAAAAATATTAGTAAGTGTCGGATGTGCAGCGATAAGCCCGGGAATCGCATTGGGGATTTCCTGTCTGATATCCGAATCCAGGCTGCCTTTACGTACACCCAGCCTGCAAATATCCCAAAGCGCCACCTGGTTTTTTTTAATTAACGTGAGGCGGGTTTCGTAATCGCTTGCAAATTTGGTGTTAAAAATCCGAAATAAAATTTTCCAAAAGGCATTCCGGGGATGGGCATAATATTGTTGCTGCCTTAAAGACTCCTGGCCGGGAAGGGTGCCCAGAATTAAAATCCGGGGCTTATCGCCCACTACCGGGGGAAATGAAGCGGAGTATTCTGATTCGGTTTTAACCGGAGTATCCTCAGGATAAATATGGGAGGTGATCATTCGCTTTAAAGAACCAACTCTTAAATATCGAGAAAATCAATTTTATGCTGCTTGTTAAAGTTGAGAATCGAGTCGGAAATATGCGCGCAAACATCTTCTTCAATGGAACGTTTGGCTACTTTTATGGCATTGGAAATAGCCTTGGCGTTGGATCGGCCGTGCGCTTTAATCACTAATTTCTCAAATCCTAAAATCGGAGCGCCGCCATATTCGGAATAGTCTGTTTTCTGCTTGAGACGTTTTAAGCCGGATGCCAGAAAAACAATACCCAGCTTCCAGGAAAGTTTCTTTTTAAAAGCATATTTACCGGTTTGTTTAAGCAGGTTTCCTACGCCTTCCATCATTTTAAGAGCGATGTTGCCCACAAAGCCGTCGGTTACAATAATATCGGCTACGCCATAAGGAATATCCTTGCCTTCCACATTACCGATAAAATTAATACTCTCGATTTCCTGCAAATAGCGGTAGGTTTTGGTTAGTATCTCGCCGCCTTTTGTCTCTTCTTCGCCAATATTCAGTAAAGCCACCCGTGGATTTTCAATTCCGAGAATATGGCTTACATAGTAACTGCCCATAAAGGCAAAATGAATTAATTGTTTGCTGCTACAGTGCAGTGTGGCGCCTACATCCAAAATAAGTGAAAACCCGCTCGTGGATTTATCGAAACGGGCGGTAGGATAAATGGCGGCCAGACCGGAGCGTTCAATGCCTTTGACCATATCTAAATTCTGTGCGGCGGCCAGAATGGTTGCGCCCGTACTCCCGGCGCTGACCAGAGCGTCGGCGTCTCCTTTGTGCAGCAAACGGGTCGCTTCGGCTATACTGGCTTTAGGCTTTGCCAGCAGGGCTTTTTTGGGGGATTCATCCATATCGATGGCTTGCTCGGTATGAACAATTTTAACCTCTTTTTTATAACCGTTTTCTTCCAGTTCTTTCCGGATAGCATCTTCGTCACCAACAAACAGGATTTCGATGGTCTCATCGTCCTTCATCGCCAGAATAGAGCCTTTTATGATCTCTGCGGGAGCATTGTCCCCACCCATCGCATCCACGGCAATTTTATATGACATAATTCCTCCGGTATTAAAGAATTCCTAAAAACTGAAGAGTGAAATTTAAGTTAATATCAATAAATGTCAAATTTCTTGCATCTGTGTGACATAAAAGATAGTTTAATTTTTTATTAATATTAACCACCACTCTTAAAAAATTATTATGTTTTAAAAAGGAATCGTTCGTGTGCGGTTTAGAATTGGAAATAGTCAATTAATGTCCGTGCTATCAATGTGAAGAGCGATGTCTGTTTTATAGGAACTTAAAACCAATCCACTTCTGTACCCTGAGCGAAGTCGAAGGGTAATCCCCTCCTTTTTTTTGGAAGGGAGGGGAAGTCTGCCGGCTGGCGGGAGGGGAGGGGAGGGTTATTTTGAAGAAATTCTAATAATTTTTATATCATCACCATTTAACCGGATACGATTAAAAAGGAAAAAATAAAAATGGTCTGTTTTTTTGTATCGGATTTACATGGCCATGAAAGCCGTTGGGAAAAATTATTCGCAAAAATAGAACGGGTAGTTCCCGATGCGGTTTTTTTAGGAGGCGATTTATTTCCAGATTTAATTTCATTGGCGTCCGGGAAAGAAACATCTAAAGATGATTTTATTCTAACGGGATTTTCCCGCTTAAAAGTACAACTAAAAAACCGCTATCCCAGGGTTTTTCTCATTCTTGGTAACGAAGACGGCGCCCCTCGCGAACCGCAGGTGCAACAGGCGGAATCGGAAGGGTTGCTGGAATATCTGCATAATAAAAAAACAGATTTTGGCCCGTATTCGATATTTGGTTACTCTTTTGTACCGCCTACACCGTACCAATTGAAGGACTGGGAACGGTACGATGTTTCGCGTTATATTGACCCCGGCTGCATCTCTCCGGAAGAGGGTATGCGTTCTTCTCCTGTTCCGCTGCATAAAATCCGGTATGAAACAATTCAAAAAGACTTGGAGTCTCTTGCCGGCGGGAGAGATGTATCCAACGCAATTTTTCTGTTTCATTCGCCTCCCTATCAAACCAATCTCGATCGGGCCGCTCTGGATGGTAAAATGATTGACCATGTTCCGCTGGATGTGCATATTGGCAGTATTGCCATCAAAAGGTTTATTGAAAAGCGGCAGCCATTGCTGACCTTGCATGGACATGTGCATGAAACCGTTTCGATCACAGGTTCCTGGAAAGATAAGATAGGGAAAACAAATTTATTCTCTGCCGCACATAACGGCCCGGAATTAGCCCTGGTTCGTTTTGACCCGGGCGATCTTTCGAAGGCGGAGCGGGAGTTGCTTTAAAACGGTTAATCTTTGAGAGCAGTACCTAAAGGCAGCGGTCTGGCTGCATCGGTGACCGCACCGATTTTTGCAGCATAGCTGGTACGTTTTTTAATATCTTCATCCGTAATGATATGAATATCTAAAAGATTTGCAGTATAATAACCGGTACGCATATAATTTGTCTGACTTAAACTCAGACTCCAGCCTTCCAGCCAGGAGAGCAAATCGCTGCGCTGGGTGTCCGTTCCTGTAAAATGAATGAGAATATCAATATCGCTTGCCGGACCGGCCGTAGCATTTTTTGTGCTGCCAAACAGATATAAATTTTTAACCCCAAACCGTTCTGCATCCAGCCTGGAAGCCAGTTCCATTGCATACTGCAGCCGCCAGCGCCAATGTGTATCTGTCTTTAACGCTTTGCTCAGAGAAGCGTCTCTTTTTTCTTTAAGTCCGGAAATTTCAGTTGGATGCGCCAAAATCCCGATTCCTACCTCGGTGTCGGAATTTAGTAGAACCTGGAGCACTCTTCCCCCGGTGAAAGAGGCGATATCTATGACATGAATTGTTTCCTGAAGGCCGGCATATTCAGGAAGAACTTCCGCCAGGATATTTTTAGAATTCAGTAAAAAATTCTCGTTTAAAATCATACCGCCTTCATCAGGATATAGCGGAAGGTAGCGAATGTCAGCTTCTACCAGATCGAGGAAAAAATGTGTCCCGAATGAAAGCTCCGGGACATAGTCTTTCTGTTTTCGGGCGATTTCGATGAGCATTGCGGTATTGTTTATATCCGAATACGTAATGTTAACCCCAAGCTTGATGTCTCCACGGCTTCCCCATCGACCGGGTCCCATTAAAATGAACTGACGTTTCGGCAGGATCTTATTTAACAGCCCTACCGCTCTTCCAACAGCAAGAAGGTCTTTGCGGCTGGAAAGGCTGCTATATTTTTGCGGATCGACATAAACAATATGTGTGATATCGGAAATAGTTCCGTTGGAAATATACTTATTTGCAGTAAAAAGGATATCCTCGGGCAGAATATCTTCCGGTATGGAAGCCGGACTGCATTCAGGACGGGAACTTTGCGAACGGCATTGAAGGAGATAAAAATCTTCACCGTCGTGGGCAAATTCAATATCTACCGGATAATCGTAACTTTTTTGAAGGGTGTGAGAAACAGTCTGAATCTGTTTTATAAACGAGGTGTTATTGACAAGACTATCAAAGGTGACCACTAAACTGTCTTTGCTAAAATCGATGCCCATTGGCCTGGCCGGTTGCAGGTGTGTTTCGTTGATAATAGACACCAGCTTTGTTAAATAGGGATATTCATGGCCATAGTCCCTGAATAAATGACGCAATTCAATGGTTTCAAAATTCCTTTTTTCAAGATTGATCACATCGATTTTTCGGGGAGAATAACGTATTATTTCATCCAATGTAACATTTACACGCAGCTGTGCCTGGCCCGGGGCAATTAAAACAGGATAATCATCGCTCACCCGATCCACCGCCCTTGTTCCCAATCCGGGCACCATCCGGATAAGCCCGTCACTCCGTTTTATTCGGCTGGACCAGCGGAATTCATTGTAGCTGAATGCCACACCGGCAAAGGCCGGAAAGAAATAAGGCCCCACCTTTTTACCTACGACTTCCTGGATTAAAATACCCATTTCTTCATGATAATCCAGCAGCCCTTGTTCCGAGCGGTATTCAATCGGGTCCGGTCCAAAGGTGGACGCATACACTTCGGATACGGCGTCAAGCAGTTCAATCAGCCGTTCCTGTTTGGTACCCTGGTTTGCAATAAACAGACTCTTATATTTCCCGGCAAATACAGCGCCCATACGATCTTCGAGCAGGCTTGAGCTACGAACGATAAGCGGCACATCTCCAAAATCATCTAAGGCCATGGAGAGACCCTTAATAATTTCCGGGGTAAAAGAAGAGTTTTTGAAAATATGAACAATATAAGGATATTCCTGTCGTACCTGGCCGATGTCTTTATATTTCTGTTCAATAATATCTTCGAGATTATTAAAACTTATAAAATTAAACAGACCATCGGAAGTAATATACCAGGTTTTTGGAGTTTTGATTTTTTCTAATAGAGTATTTTCTTTTGCCGCTTTTTTTAATATCTGCTGAGCTAAAAACAGACCGGCGCTCTTTCCACCCAATTTCCCGTGGCTGCCAACCGGGAAAATACATTTGTGCATTAACTCGGTAAAACTATCGACTTTAATAAACTGCTTTGCAATTTTAATAAATGAATGCTGTTCGCTTAAAAGCCGGTTAATTAAAGCGACCCGAAAGCTTTTTTCACGGGGGGGAGATAATTCTAAACTATGGGGCGTAATATGATGAAAACGTTCGACAGCGCTACTAATTTCGGCCAAAGACGACCCTGTATTTTCCAGTATATTAACCAAAAATCCGGAATGATCTTCTTTAATCCATTTCTGAATATTAGCTAATATTTCTTTTTCACTTAAATATTTTCCGGCTGTCTGAAAGATTTCCGGACTGAGTTTTGTTAAGTCGTTTCCGGTTTTCTGTTGATGCGGGCGGTTGGTTTCAGTAAATAGATCATCATCTTCTTTATACGCGGGAGTAAAGTAATTTAGTAACTTTTCGGCTTCTTTAATGCCATTCCAATAAAGGTAATTGACCATTTTTCGGGAGATACGGATAAGTAATTTAGGATCGGTTCGGTTCAATAAATCAACAATTACTTCCCACTCATTCATTTTTCTTTCGGAAAGAGATTTTTTTTCTTCAAAGACCTTTTTAAGCTGATAGTGTAAAACATGCAGCCCAAATTGACTGGCAATAGTGTCAATAAGTTTACGCTCTTCTTTTAAAAATGGACCTTCATCAAGATTAGGACGTTCTTCAGTGTAAAATACACATATTTGGCCCGCTTCTTCTTCCTGAATTTTAATAAGTGCGCACTGCGTCCATTTTGATTCCTGAAAACCTTTCGTTGTATATTCTGAACCCCGGAAAACAATTTTAGCCTGGCAAATATCGGGATACTGCCAGCCCGGTGGGATTGCCTGTATAATTTTGTTGCAGATTTCATCGATTGTGGCCCCGGGTTTATGCAGTATTTCCTGAACTTCGTAAAGGCAGTTCAGCTCTTTTGCACGTTCTTTTAAATCGATAATAATTTTTTCGAGAGGTTTATTTTCACGCATAAGGACTCTTTTCTGATAACAGGAATTTCGGGTGTCCGGATTTTACAATTCTATACTTTATATATCACTCCCCGTCGGCGGTAACCGTCCACTTTAACTCGCAGGGGATGTGGTAGTATAAGATGACGGATAAATTTTGTTTCAGCTTCAGCAGATTGCTGATCGAGCCATTCCCAGTCGATGCTGTATTCACCGGAAAAGGGGACTGAAAAATAGAACACATTAAAACTGGTTAGGTTGTGAAAAAAATGAGACCCCTGGCTTAACTCCACATTCATATTTTCCAGGGTTGCCTCCACAATTACTTTCGCACTGGAAATCTGACCCCAGTTTACCGGAATGCCCAGCCAGGGATCGGAACTGCCCCAGCGTCCGAATCCGATGAGCAGACAGGCTCTCTTTTCTATATTCAACTGCTTATTAAATGTTTGTAACTCGTCTGCAATTTTAGGTGTATTCTTTGCTTCAAACACACCGGGTTTTACATAAATAATATCACAGATAGAATTATAAGCTCCATTCCCCAGTACATTTTCGGAAGAAGTTAAAAGACCCTCCGCCGACAATTCTTCCGGTTTTATATCTATCTCTTCTGTTGATACAGCCATTGGCCGTACCTGAAGGAAGCTGAATTGATGTGGTGTTTCCCGGTGAAAAGTCATCGCAAACTCAATTTCAACCGGTGCTCCGACTGACTGTTCGCAGACCATCAGAAGTTCTTTAATGAGATTATTAAAAGGGATATCCGGCAACTGTAAAAGGGGAGAAAAATTTATAATACGGGGACCCTCTGCTCCGACCCCGATGGAGACCCGTCCGGAATGCCGGTTTAAAGTAGAAGCAGTATATTGTAATGTCTGATCACGATCTGCTGTCATAATATTTTCAAGAACCAGATATTCCGCCTCATTTATAGGCTCATAGGCCGGCGCTTTGCCCATATTTACAGCCCAGAATTCGTTTTGTGTTTGCTTGAGCATATCAGAAGTAGAAGCAAATGGAGGACTGATTTTTGGATAAGCCGGCGTGTATGTCCAGGAAACACCGCCGTCTACAATTGTGCGGCCTAAACCAAGTGCCAAATTAACCACACCCTGTTCCGGCTTTGCCCGTCCGGTCGGATAAAAATTATAAGATCGCGCGACTCCGGAAAGCTCCGGATAAAAGCGGTCGCCGTGTCTGGAGCCGGCTACTTTTTGAATAATAACCGCCATTTTTTCATCTTCAATATTATGCGAAGCTGCAGCCATATAATCTCTGGCGGCCTTAAAATAAACAGAGGCATAGACAAATTTAATAGCTTCTACAAGTTTCCGGAAGCGGCTGTCGGCATCCATTTGATTGTTCGGAGTCATTTTAGTGGCATAGATTCCGGCAAAGGGTTCGTACATGGCGTCTTCCAGCAGACTGGAAGAACGCACGGCGAGAGGGTGCCTTACGTTGGTTGCCAGCGCCTGCAGATCGCCCAGTATCTCGAAGGGCAGCTTTGCCTTTTGAAATACATGTGCAATACGATCGTCCGGCATATCGTTAAAAGCGGCCTTATTTAGCTTGTTGCGTTCCATGAACAAGTTAAAAATATCCGTACGAATGACGGTAAAGGAAGGAATACTTAATTGAATATTAGGGAAATTTTCATGCTTTATTTTCTCGGCAAGAACAGACGCAATAGAAAGCAGCCCCTGGGCTTTGCCACCGGCAGAGCCTGTTCCGATAAAAGAAACCGAATTGTCTGAACCGGAAAACTGACGGTTAAAAGGAACGAGTATTTGCTTTTCCATTACACAATTATTCCAGTAATAAATGACACAATATTAGTCGGGTTAAATATCTTATGCCCTTGTTATTTTGTTATCATGAAGCTCATAAAAAGTACGAAGTTTTTAGTCGTTATCTCTCTTCCTGTGCTTCGTGAACTTCAAGGTAAAATGTATTTTGTTTTAAATCCATCCCCGGTTTCGACAGGCATCGGCCGTACGACTGACGGCAATGACATTGGCGGCTTCACGCATATTTAGTTTGTTTGCTTTGGCAAAATCACTTACGGCAATAAAAGCGGATGTCATTTTAACATCAAGTTTGCCCAGCACCTCCTCTTTTTCCCAGAAATAGTTCATATTGCTCTGAACCTGTTCGAAATAACTCACTGTTACCCCGCCGGCATTGGCCAGCAGATCCGGAATTAAGAATATATTTTTTTTATTTATAAATTGATCGGCATCCGGTGTAGTCGGCCCGTTTGCACCTTCGGCAATTAGTTTAACCCGGCTATTTATGTTTTTTATATTATCTGCATTCAGCTGATTTTCCAAAGCGGCCGGAACAAGAATATCAACTTCCTGTTCCATCCAGGTACTTCCGGGCAAAACTTCATAGTTTAAATCAGCCGCTTTCTCTTTGATAATGCCGCCAAACGGATCGGCAATGGACAGCAGCTCATCCAGGTTAATACCGTCTTTCTTTCGGAAAGCATAGCTGGTCTGATCGATTTGGTCCCAGCAAGAAACACAGGTTACCGTTCCGCCCATCTGCTGAAATAGCTCAATAGCATACCGGGATACATTTCCAAAGCCCTGAACACTGGCGGTTGTGTTTTCGGGATTTACCGAAAGTTCTTTTAACGCTTCACGTACTGCAATCATCACACCGTAACCGGTGGCCTCCGTTCGGCCTTGAGAACCGCCCATTCCAACCGGCTTTCCGGTGATAAACCCGGGGAAATGTTCGCCCTGTATGGCTTCGTATTCATCAAGCATCCAGAGCATGTGCTGTGTGTTGGTCATAATATCCGGAGCGGGAATATCCGAATAAGGCCCGACATTTTTTAATACCTGTCTTACCCATCCGCGGCAAATTTGCTCCTGCTCACGAGGACTTAAATTATGAGGATCACAGACAACGCCTCCTTTGCCCCCGCCTAGCGGAAGATCGGCGACGGCTGTTTTCCAGGTCATCCACATGGAAAGCGCCCTAACCGTATCAATGGTTTCCTGGGGATGAAAGCGAATGCCCCCTTTTGCCGGTCCCCGTGCATGGTTGTGTTGTACACGGAATCCGCGGAATACTTTTATCCGCCCATTGTCCATGCGGACGGGAATGCTGAAATGAAATTCTTTCATCGGATTACGAAGAAGATCACGGGCTCCCTGGTCGAGTTCAAGTAAATCAGCGGCATGATCAAACTGAGCCTGTGCGGTTTGGAAGGGGTTATAAACGGAACGATTCATATTAAGCACCTTATTAGGGAAACAAATTCAAAAGCCTGTTAAAGATGCCTTAAATATACTTAAATATAAAACGACAATAAAGAAATATCGAGAAACCCGAGCTTTTTTCTACCGTTCCAAAGTGGTAAATTTAAAGACTTCGTTTTAACCCTAAAGAATTGAAAACCGGCTTGATTTTTAAGGAATTTTACTGCATTTTATAAAGGCTAATCAGATACCTGAAGGCGGTTTAATGAATCAATCTATTCCCGTAAACCGAAACTGGGTTCTGTTTACCGATTTAGACGGAACCCTGCTCGACGCCAGGACCTATTCTTTTGCTTCTGCTGCGAAGGCGTTACATTTTCTATCCGGGCGAAATATTCCGGTAATTCCTTGTACCAGTAAAACATTTGAAGAAACCGCTTCCATCTGCAACGAAGCAGAATTGAACGGACCTTTTATTATCGAAAACGGTTCTGCTGTATGTATCCCGCAAAATTATTTTACGGTGTTTCCTGATAAAACGGTGAAAAGAAAAACTTACCGGATTATAACTTTAGGTCGTGCATATGCAGATATTCTGGAATTTTTTGATCGGCTTAAAACAGAATTTAAAATTTCTGCCCGCGGTTTTCATGAAATGGACACCAAAGAGATTCAGAATCTCACGGGTCTGGACAACGTCCGGGCACAGACGGCAAAAGAGCGCGGTTATAGTGAGCCGTTTATTATTCTGAATGGGAAAGCGCTTCCAGACGCCGTGTTCCGTTCTGCCGGGCAAGAGGGTTTTAAAATTTTAAAAGGAAACCGTTTTTACCACCTTTTGGGAAATACGGATAAAGGGAAAGCGGTTCGGGTTTTGAGAGAATTGTTCGAGCAGAATATCAGCGCCGATCTAAAAACGATAGGAATCGGCGACAGTCCCAATGATTGGGCGATGCTGCAGGAGGTCGATCGGCCGGTGGTGGTAAGAAGAACGGACGGCAGTTATGCGGAGGGTCTGAGCGGGGAATTTATACATCACACGGCCGGAATCGGTCCGTTGGGTTGGCAGGAAGCCGTATTTGAAATTATTAAAGAATAAATAACCAGGGTGCTGTTTCAGTATCGCCGCAGTACAGAAAGGAAATACCATGTCTGATTTTTTTCAGAACGGGGAAGTTACCAGTCTGCACAATTTGCGTAAATATCCTTTGGAAGATTTAGAAGCAAAAATAAAATCCTTTTCCGGAAAGAATCCTATTTCCCTGTTCCTGCCTTCGCTTAGTAGTGAATTGGAAGGAAATGCCTTACCGCGTATCGTGGATCAACTTCAGAAGGTTCCGTATCTTACCGAAATCGTAATCGGCCTTGATGCGGCCAATAAAAACGAGTTTGAACACGCCAAGAAATTCTTTTCCCGCCTCCCGCAAAGGCACCGGGTTATCTGGCAGCGAAGTCCTAAGATAAAAGAACTTTGTCAAACACTGGGTGAAAAAAAATTGTATATCGGAACGGAAGGAAAAGGCCGCAATGCCTGGCTGAGTTTGGGATATTTATTAGCCAGCGATAAATCCCGTGTAATTGCGATGCACGATTGTGATATTATAACCTATCATCGGCAGTTATTAGCCCGGCTGGTGTATCCGCTGGCGGATCCTCTTTTATCCTTCCGTTTCAGTAAGGGCTACTACAGCCGTGTCTCCGATCAACTGAATGGCAGAGTAACCCGCCTGTTTATTACGCCGCTTATCCGATCTCTAAAACGTATATTGGGCAATATTGACTATCTTAATTTTATTGATTCCTTTCGCTATCCGCTTTCCGGAGAAATTGCTATTTTGCGGGGCGTGGCTTTTCAGTTACGTCTGCCCAGCGACTGGGGGCTGGAGATTGGCACACTGAATGAAATTTACCGTAACTACGCAAAGAACCAGATGTGTCAGGTGGATATTCTGGATAATTATGATCACAAACACCAGCAATTGTCCGAGTCTGATTCGAATGCCGGCTTGGCAAAAATGAGTGTGGATATCGCCAAATCATTCTACCGGGTACTGGCCAGTACGGGAGTGGTTTTTACGGATCAATTCTTCCGTACACTGAAGGCCGCCTATTGGCGAAAAGCACTGGATTTTATTGATAAATACCATGCGGATGCCGCTGTGAACGGCCTTGTATATGAACGGCATATGGAAGAAAAAGCCGTGGAAGTATTTACCCGCAGTATCATTCTTTCCGGCGAACAGTTTTTAGCCAATCCTATGGAATTGCCGATGATTCCAAGCTGGAACCGAATGCAATCCGCCCTGCCGAATTTTATGCAGGAACTTTATACGATCGTTGAAGAAGAAAATAGTTGAACAAACAGATTTCCGGGGAACAAATGGCAGACAATATTTGTTACGGATAGTAAATTTAATGAATTCTATCCTTAGCGAAGTTATTTTTTGTTCATTTAAATAAAAACAGTTTGTTGGAAGCAAACATGTTCTAAAGAACGACTCACGCCCTGATTCCCCCTCTCTTTCGAAAGAGAGGGGGACCAATGCCTGTCAGCATGAATTGATCTTTGTAGGGGGTGTGTTGGAATTATCAAAACAGGTAAAAACTTTGTTTTTGTTGAGTTAGAGACATAAGCAGTGAATTTAAAACAGGAGTAATGATGTTCGATTTTAAAGGGAAAAATGTTTTAATCACAGGAGGCAGTAGAGGAATCGGTGCCGCAACCGTAAAATTATTTATGAAATTAGGCGCCAACACCGCTTTTAATTATAATAAGAATTTTCGTCTTGCCGAAAATCTGGCCGAATCCTGTGCAAAGTATGAAGGGCAAATCTATTTTAATGAATGTGAAATCAGTGATTACCAGGAAGTAAGCGGTTTTATCCAAAAGGTAATAGATAAACTGGGGCAAATAGATATCCTGGTGAATAACGCCGGTATTTGGGAATATGGACGGGTGGAAGAAATGACCGTGGATCAATGGCGTAAAACGATGCAGGTCAATCTGGACAGCGCTTTTTATTTTACACATTTGGTGGTAAAACAGATGAAGGAAAAAGGCCTTAAAGGGTCCATTATAAATATTACCTCCACAGCAGGGCAGCGCGGTGAAGCGTTCCATTCGCACTATGCCGCCACAAAAGGCGCCCTGATCAGCTTTACCAAATCGCTGGCTGCGGAACTGGGACCGGACGGTATCCGTGTGAATTCGGTGGCCCCGGGCTGGGTAAATACAGATATGTCGGCAGAAGCGCTGAAAGAAAGTAACGGCTCTATTGAAAAACAGCTTCCCATCGGCTTTATCCCCGAAGCAGATGATCTTGCCGGCCCTATTGTTTTTCTTGCTTCTAAAGCAGCCCGGGCAATAACCGGCGAAATTTTAAATGTAAACGGTGGCAATGTACTTTGCGGATAAATTAAAAAGGAATCACAATGACACGTGAACAGGCATTAGAAATTTTAAAAGAGTATACGCAAAGTGAAAGTTTAATGAAACATGCTTTTGCGGTTGAGGCCGCCATGCGGGCGTATGCGCAAAAATATGACGAAGATGTAGAGTTATGGGGTGTTGTCGGATTATTGCATGATTTTGATTATGAGAAATTTCCGGATAACCATCCGGAGAAAGGGTCCGAAATATTAGAGGAAAAAGGAGTTTCGGAAGAAATCCGTACGGCAATAATGGGACATGCCGACCATACCGGTGTTGCCCGTGAATCGCTAATGGCAAAAGTTTTATACGCGGTGGATGAGCTGAGCGGTTTTATTACGGCGGTAACCCTGGTGCGTCCAACCCGGGCCCTGAGCGAGGTTAAATTTAAATCGGTAAAGAAAAAATTAAAAGATAAAAAATTTGCGGCTAAAGTGAATCGTGAGGAGATTGCCCGCGGCGCTGAAGAACTGGGTGTAGATTTTACCGAACATGTGGAGTTTGTGGTTCAGGCTCTTAGCAGTGTTGCAGCTGAGTTAGGATTAAATCCATAAGCATCCCGCTTATCCAAGATAGGCATGCTCTATTTTCATGCAGGCATCCATTACCACATCAAGCCCGGCCTCGAGGGCTAGTTTTGCAGCCTGTTCGTTAATAATGCCCGACTGCATCCAAACCACTTTGGCCCCAATTGAAATGGCCTCCTGTACAATGGGGAGCACCAGTTCCGAGCGGCGGAAAATATCAACGATTTCGATGGCCTGCGGTATTTCAGACAGAGATTTATAACATTTTTGACCAAGAATCTGATCGTGTCCGGGATTGACGGGGAAAATGGTGTAGCCGGCATCCTTCAGGTAGGCTGCCACCGAATGACTCGGTCGCCAGGATTTTGGAGATAAACCGACAACCGCGGTCTTTCTATATTTTTGCAGAATTTCCGGGATATTGCTGTTTACCTGCCGCCAAAGTTCGTTCATTCTGATTTCCTCTCAGCAATGCTGATTTTGCCCGCTCTAAAGCGGGCCCTTTTGATCTTAGGAAACGCCGAAAGACGCGCTTCTATTTCCGGAAAGGCAAACCCCACATGCTTTGGTTCGTGGGCGTCGGAACCAAGGGTAAGCGGAAGACCGGCTTCTGCGATCAGCGGTAAAAAAGAAAATGCCGGATAGGGCTCTGCGATTTCCCGGCGCAAACCGGAGGTGTTGATTTCGATGGCCATATTCTGTTTTTTTGCTTCCGTTAAAATCTGTTTTATCAGCGCTGAATTTTCTTGTAATAAAGGCTGAGCGGCAGATTTAACCAAATCGAGATGACCGATAATATTAAACAGTCCCGTTTGTACGCCGCGAAGAAGCGCTGATAAATAATCGTTGTAAATTTCTGTCTGCGTTTTATCGGAAAAAGAATACGAAAAAGCCCAGTTCCCTTTGGGCCAGCCGTTAATAAAATGAACCGACAGGATCACTAAATCAAATTTATACTGATCCAAAAATTCGCAGAGGTATGTTTCAAAGCCATCGTAAAAATCCGCCTCAATGCCGCCCAGGATTTTTATTTGCGGATATGCTTTTTGCAGATGTTCAATTTCTTTTAAATAGGCATCCATTTCTTCGGGCAGCATTCGGTGAGCGACATCAAAACCGTTGGGCAGCGGGATATGATCGGTAAAGGCAATTTCGTCAAGCCCGATTTTAACGGCCTGTTGCACATATTCTTCCATAGCGCCCGAAGCATGTTTACAGAGGGAAGTGTGAATATGGTAATCGGAGGTCATTTTTGTTTTAACGCTTTTTTTAAGTCTTCAAGATTTTCGATTTTAAAACCCGGGTCAGATAAAATGTATGCGGCCAGTTCACGGTACAGGATTTCTTCATTTTCGAAACCGTTTTCTAAAAGGAATTTCAGGTGGGCGGAAGCCGTTTCCGAATCACCACGTTGCAGCGGGCCACTCAGGATTTGGTGTGCCGGTTTTTGTTCAAAATTTTTATACATTTGCCGGAGAAGCGGAAGGAGTAATTGCTTATCCAGCCGGAATTCTGTTAAAATCTTTTCGGCGGCGGCAAACAGGGCGGCCGAATAATTGGCGGTAAATACGGCAGCGGTATGCAAGGCTTTTTTCTGTGCCCCATTTACCCGCAGGAAACGCGCGCCGGCTTTTAAGCAGAGCGCTTCTGCAACAGAAGTGGCCCGCGCAGAGCCCTCAAAGGTACACCAGGTCTTTTTCCAAAGGGCTGTATCCGAAAAACGGCTGCTAAAAGTCTGAAGCGGATGGAGGCTACCGATAAAGGCACCTTTGTCCTCGAGGAAGCGAATTGTTTGGGAGGAATGCAGACCGGAGGTGTGCAGGATAATTTTACCGTCTAAATCAAAGGGCAGCAGAGCATGTGCAGCATCAGGAATATGGTCATCGGGTACGCTGATAATCAGCAGTTCAGCCGGGCGGATAATGGTTTCGTTTAATTCGGAATAAAAATCATCTTCCCGCAAATACGCTTTATCCTGATTATTAAAGCCGGCTGTATCGTATATCTTTACGTGCAAGCCACCTTGTGCTTTAAACATCCGGTACAGGGCGCTTCCAAGCCGGCCGCAGCCGATAATTAAAATATTTTTCATACTAAAAAAAAGAGGCTGAACAAAAATGTAAAGCCTCATTCCCTGAAAAAGTTATAGTTGGTGTTGAATTAAAGCGTATTAAAAACGCTCGATATTCTCTTCGCTGCCCACATATTTATCTTTGGGAAAGAAACGAATATAGATGACATCGCTAAAGGCAATGGCTTCTTTGGAATACGGGTTAATACCCCGTTCATAAAATTCATCATCGATAACACGGGAAGCGTCTTTCCACGTGGCGAGGCTATTCAAACGGCCAATAAAATCGAGGAATTCATCTTCTTTTTTCTTAAATAATTTTTTAATGGTCTTACGGCGTAAGCGGCCCGTGATCAACTCATTTAAATCTTCGAGCGGATTGTCGGAAGAGATTTGTTTGGCCACATGGTCCGCTAAATCCATAGCAACCGCACTTGGCTCTGAGGGCTCTTCTTCTAATATAGCTTCCTCTTCCTCTTCTTCTTCCAATACCTGTTCTTCTTCGTATTCCTCTTCCTCTTCTTCAAATTCTTCTTCGAAGGTAATGGTTGACTCCGGAACTTCAATTTCGGCGACAGAGAAATCCGGTTTGCTCTCTTCGATATTTTCTGTTTTTTCGAAACCAATGACTTCGGTTTTATCCTGAATGTCGGTTTCCTCTAATTCGCCAAGAGTACCGTCGCGCAGTAAAGATTCGATTTCATCAAAGGACAGCACAGAGCGGGAGCCGCTGTTCATGACTTTTTGCAAAGCGTCTTTGTATTCGTCTAAGTGCCGGTCACGAAACATGGCGAAGAGCACATCTACCGGAAGTGAATTCACATCCTGTTGCTGTGCCTCACTTAAAAATTCCATAATCGTTTTTACGGTACTGAGCGTTGTCTCAATTTTGTTTTCTTCGAAGGCTTTCTCGTCAATCTGATTTAATAATGCGTCAAACTGATCCTGAGAAATGTCATGCATATATTTTAAGTTAAAGTAATCGGAAACAGCGGTTTTATAATAATCAAAACGGAAGAAATATTTGAAGGTGTCGTACACTTCCATCGTCGAAATTTTAGGGCTGTCCTTGAATAAAAACTGGCTGAGAGTACGGTGCGGTTCCAGCAGATAATTCATTTCCAGCTTTACGGCCCGCTCCAGCAGATGGTTAAACTTTGTGATATGGAAAGTTGCGTTTTGCTTAAGCTGGTCAAAGATTTGATCAATCAGCATGCGTACTTCGGGCATGTCGTAATCAAAGCGATCGGTAGCCGTAAATTTTTCTTCCTCTTCGCGGAGCCAGATTTCAACTTCCTGATCAAAAAAATGTTTAATGGCGTCCGGAATATCTAACTGCATTAGGTATGCCAGTGGAATGGAGGTCATATTGGGATCGGTGATAATTTGTTTTTGCAGTCGTTCCAGAAAGGTATCGGTTATCTGATCAAGCATGTTTCATATCCTTTTTATCGGGAATTATTAATTTATCCCTTTAATATAACTGGATTTAGCGAAAGAGGCAAGGTGGGAAAAGTAAAAAAGGCGGGGCTTTCTTTAACCTTCCAGGTTTTGAAAACCTGGAAGGTCGTTAATCACCCCAGCGCTACATCTAAAATCATCATCACTAAAAAACCCAAAATGGCGCCGATGGTGGGAATATCGGTGTCGCCGTTTTGCTGGGACTCGGGAATCAATTCTTCAACGACTACGAAAATCATGGCGCCGGCTGCAAAACTAAGGGCATAGGGTAAAACCGGACGGGCAATTAGTACGATGGCTGCCCCAATAACGCCTGCAATGGGTTCTACAAACCCGGATAATTGTCCGTACCAGAAACTTTTTAAGCGACTCATTCCTTCGCGCCGCAAAGGCATAGAAACGGCCAGCCCCTCGGGGAAATTCTGAATACCGATACCGATGGCGAGGGCAATGGCGCCGGAGAGTGTGGCAGAATCCAGGTTTGCGGCAGCCGCGCCGAAGGCCACGCCGACAGCCAGCCCTTCGGGAATATTATGCAGAGTGATGGCGCTGACCAGCAAAATACTGCGGTGCCAGCTTGTTTTAATGCCTTCACTTTTTGACATCGGTAAACCGAGATGCAGGTGCGGCAGTGTTTTATCCACCAAAAATAAAAAAGCAGCGCCGGCAAAGAAGCCGGCGGCTGCGGGGAGCCACACCGGAACCGGCCCGTTTTCCGACATTTCGATTGCCGGAGCCAGCAGGGACCAGTAACTCGCGGCAATCATTACACCGGCTGCAAATCCCAGGAAACCATCTAACAAATTTTTATTTACAGATTTATGAAATAACACACCGGCTGCGCCGAGGGCCGTTAAAAACCAGGTGAACAGGGTAGCCAGCAGCGCTTGAATAACGGGATGAAGTCCGGATAAATATTCAACCATAAGAGTCCTCTTTTATGAAAAAAATTTATTTAAGAAATACTAAAAAATAATTTATAAAGGGAGCCGTTTATTCAACCGCTCGTATTTTTTCCATAAACTGCGCCCGCAGATAAAGCGCTGCGTTTTCCGCTTCCGAAAAATTAAGTATTCCTTTAAACTGATCAATTGTTTCAAAATTATGCCGCTGCATCCAGGCGCTGATCCGTTTTAAAATTGTTTCAATTTCGCCCAATCCTTTACTGTACAAAAGGGAAGCAAGCTGAACGGTTGAAGCACCCGCAAGCAATAGTTTGACAACCCCCTCGTAGCTGTGGATGCCGCCGGTAGCCGCAATTTCAAGATTGGTTTTAGCCGAAACAATAGCGGTCCAGCGCAGCAAACGGTTTATATCTTCTTTCGAACTGAGACTGAAGGTCGTGTGAATATCCAGGTTCTCAATGTCGATTTCCGGTTCGGTAAAGCGATTAAACATGACCAGTGCATCCAGTCCGCGGTATTCGAGCTGGCGTGCAAATTCCGGGAGCGAGCTGAAATACATACCAATTTTCATAGAAACAGGAATAGTAATTTCGCTTTTAACGGTTTCTAAAATTTCCAAATAAGCAGCTTCCACTTCGCCGGCTTTTTGTGTTTCCCTGATTCTTGGTAAATAGACATTAAGCTCCAGAGCGTCTGCCCCGGCCTTTTCTACCCGGCGGGCAAATTTTAAAAGCCATTTAAAGGAAGTGCCGTTAATGCTGGCAATGATAGGAATCTCTACCGCTTTTTTGGCTTTCCGAATCAGGTCACAATAGGCATCAATGCCGTACTGAAAGCGTAGTTCGGAGCGTAAATAGTCGAATACTTCCGGGTGCTGCGAAGCGCTTTGGCCGGTTTCCCAATCGTCTTCGGCCAAAACTTCTTCAAACAAACTTTTTAAAACAACGGCTCCTGCTCCGGACTTCTCACAGGCAATCACGTTATCAAGCGTTTTGGTTAATCCGCTGCTGGCGGCAATAATGGGATTTTTGAGTGTTAAACCCATATACGATGTTTGTAAGCTCGGTATTTTATCCTCCCCCCGTTTAAATGGCTGCATTTAATTTTTATTCTTCGGTCGGCGCCCAAAAACAACGTTTGGGCGACATCACCTTGCCCTCTTTTTTTAGAGTTTTAATAATTTTGGACACTTCATCTTTTGGCAACCCTGTTATTTCCGCAACTTCTCCTGGGCGAACAGGTTTTCCGGCATCCTTCATCGAAGTTAATACAATGTTTTCTTTTTCCTGCATATTCCCTCCTTTATTCTTGTATTGTTCAAATTACATTAATAAAACTGCGGGATGTCACCGCAAGAATAGTTTTAAATGAAAACACCCAAAAGAACAACAGGAAACGAAAATTTGAAAATATTAAAAGTGGTAAAATCACGTTTTTTATTTAGTAGGTTTGCCACCTTGAGTTTGCGCCGTTTTGTTATTCGAATAATTTTTTAGCAGTGATATAGGTATTCCACTACTTGCACCCGTTTCACTTTAGACAAATTATAAAACAATTTTAAAAGCGTTTCAATTCCCTGTAAATTGCAGCCATACTTTACGCTG
>JANTFQ010000003.1 GCA_024763405.1 Calditrichaceae bacterium | reverse complement strand
AAATGACACGATACGCGGTAAATTTATCGTTCCTAAAACCATACGTTATTATAGCAAACCAAGCGGACGCATTACCTTTTATGCCTGGGACAACACCAATAGCAAAAGCGCATTGGGTTTTAGCGATAATCTCCTGTTTAATGGCTCCCTAACCAACAGCGGAGACGATTCTGGTCCCAAGGTTGATATCTATTTTAAGGATCAGGAAGATTTTTCGCCTGGTGATCTAATTCTTCCCTCCCCCACCCTTCTCGCGGATATAGAAGATGAAAAAGGAATTAATATCAGCGGCGCTACGGGACATAATATTACCGTTACCATTGATAATGAAGCGCCAAAAAATATTTCCGGTTTTTTTACTTACGAAAAAGACAGCCACACCAAAGGACAGGTACGATATCCTTTGGATAAACTCAAGAGCGGAATGCACACATTAACTTTGACCGCCTTCGATAATTTGAATAATGCTTCTAATCAGACGATTGATTTTAATATCAGCGCCAGCTCGGAATTAATTGTGGAAGAAGTGGTGAATTATCCAAATCCTTTTAACGGCAGCACCGCATTTACCTTTCAGACAAACCGCCAGGGGGCCGAAGTGACGGTAAAAATCTACACCATCAGCGGCCGTTTGATTCAGAAATTAGAAGGATTTACATCCGCCGGATTTAATAAAGACATTAGCTGGGATGGACGGGATCAGGATGGAGACCGGGTGGCAAACGGTATTTATTTGTATAAACTGATTGTGAAAGACGGCAGCCAAAAGACCGAAACCATTGAAAAAATGGTTTTAACCCGGTAGATATACAAAAAAAAAGCCCGGTTCCGGCCGGGCTTTTTTTTCTTCTATCGAAGTAATATCATTTTTTTTATACGACTGAATTTTCCTGCTCGTAATTGATAAAAATAGATTCCGCTGCTTAATCCGGTACCGTCAAATATTTTTTTATATTCTCCATTTGTCTGAATTGCATCTACCAGCTTCGCAACCCGTTGACCAGCGGCATTATATACAATAAGTTGAACCGGAACGGTGTCTCTCAACCGATACCGCAGCGTAGTCGAAGGATTAAATGGATTAGGATAATTATTATCCAGTCCAAATTCTTGTGGTAAATCTGCAGGTTTTTTCTGAATGGTACCCAAAACCTTTTTGATACCGGAAAATGAGACATCGCTCAATCGGTATGTACATCCTTTTGAAGCCGGTTGATCCATATCGATAAAAGAATATTCCGATGTACTGCTGGAAGAACCCTGTCCAATAAGTTCGGGATGCGTTTTATAACTGGCCACTTCTACCCATTGATTTTTTTGGGAGCAACGCTCCAGAATAAATCCCAGATTATCTACCTCGGATGCGGTTTGCCATTGAATGAGTGTCTTTCCGTCTACGGCTGTTGAATTGAAAGAAATCAATTGCACCGGCAGAGAGTTATCGCTGCTATTGGCACCGATGGTAAACTGGGAGAAAGAGGTAACACCGGAAGCATACAGGGTAGTACCAATTCGTAATGTGTTTAATGGAGACCAGGGAGAACTGCTGTCGGCTCTTTTTAAAATCACTAATTTATCATTATCTGTTACGCCTGCCAAATCAGAAATATCCAAATATATGGTTACCGTAAAATTACCGGTTAAGCCACTTTCGGTAATTTGCCACCAGCGGTCGGATGCGGCTACATTCGGTGTAACCGTTCCGCCCGGAGCAGTGGCAGAAGTACCGGAAAAAGTGCTGCCCGAAGGGCTGGATGTATAGCGCTGTACCTGAACAGTCCCCCCGTCTGTATCGGAATTGGCTGTAAATTCAATCGCGGAACCCGTATTTCCAAACAGATACATAAATGTCTGATTTTTTAGTATATCAGCGGTTACGTCTAAATCCCCATACGTGTAACGCATAAATTTATCCGCCGGAAGAGAAGTGTAGCTTGTCTTTGTACGCCCTTTGCTTCCTCCGTTGCTCAGCCAACCCACCACAATAGAATCTATCTCCGAAACAGATGCTAATCCGAAATGGGTCCGGAGGCTGTTTTGCCCGCCAATTCCCGTCTGCGCCGAGATTTCCCGTATTTGCTTTGAAGGCGAATAAACCTGAACACGTGAACCCATGGCAGTCGTATTAGTCCCGGAGCGTGTATCAATAAGTTTTATA
Source organism: Calditrichaceae bacterium (assembly GCA_024763405.1). GTDB lineage: Bacteria > Calditrichota > Calditrichia > Calditrichales > Calditrichaceae > JANTFQ01. Next base: position 21,115 of record JANTFQ010000003.1, on the reverse strand, counting down.
TTCACCCAATGATTGCTATTTCCGGTATTTTCAAAGATATCATTCGGCCCTTCCAATCCGGCCGCTAAATCCAAATCCCCGTCATTATCATAATCACACCAGGCACAGGAGCGGATAAAAGTGGAATCATTTATGGCGCCGTCGTCAATTTGCGTAAAGGTTCCATCTCCGTTATTGCGTACCAAAAAATTAGAATACCCTTCACTAATAGGGCCGTCATTTCCAATAAATAAATCCAAGTCTCCGTCATTATCGTAATCACCCCAGGCACTTCCGTTGGAAATACAGAGATCGTCTATCCAGGTTCCGACCTGTGTCGATGTCATTTCTGTAAAAACAGGCGTGTCTGGTGAAGAGGTATCATTCCTAAAAAGACGGTTCACCGCCCATGTTTGTCCGTCCGAATCATAGGTTACGGAAACAAACAAGTCAAAGTCTCCATCATTATCATAATCACCCCAGCTAACGCCGGCCGCAGAACGTCCGTCTGTTTCACCGGAAGGAATTAAATTGTATTTCGTAAACGCTCCGTTAGAATTTACCCAAAGGTTGGTTTCTTTGCCTGGTTTTCCGGATGCAGTCGCCAGATCGAGATCACCGTCATTATCAAAATCAACCCATGAAACCCCGGCCCGCCCTGTTTCATCAGTGGTTAAATCATTACTTATTTCACTAAAAGAGCCGTCTTGTCCGCTTAAATAAAGGGAATGTGCATAGGTAAAACCTTCATTAAAAGCACTGTTGCTCTCAAATATATCCAGCCAACCGTCATTATTATAATCTGTCCATGAAGGAATTATTCGGGATTTTCCATCTCCCAAGCCAGAAGATTGCGATTCGTTTGTAATTGGACTGAGTATAATACTACTAAAAGTCCCATCTCCCTGATTTTGATAAAATGAATTTTTAGAATAATATGTTGTGGAAAATCCACTTCCAACCTGCCGGTGTGATGCTTCGGCAACGAGTAAATCAAGGTCTCCGTCATTGTCATAATCACCCCAGGTGCCACCGCCAGAAGCCGAGACATCCGTGACCAAAGCCCCGGTAGAAACGGAATCAAATGTTCCATTACCTAAATTATGATATAAAAAATTCTCCCATCGGTAAACAGTTGAACCGGACTGGCCGCCATTGCTAATATATAAATCCTCATACCCGTCATTGTCGTAGTCACCCCAGGAAACCGACGGCGAGATATACATGCCAAAATCAGTATGCGGGATAAATGTTTGGGCAGAAAGCGTAAAGAATGAGAAAAAAATAACAAAAAGGATGTTGGCAAAACGGATCTTCAAGCGCTCAGACATGGGTGTCTCCACTTAATAAATACCAGAGAAAAAAAATATAAAAATTATAATGTTTCAGTAAAGAAAGTTATCGAATAATATATTAGGCGTTCCAATAAAGGTATCGTTTAAGCATAAAACAAATGTGATTTAGATCACAAATAACCTGTTTTTTTAGTACTGCATACTTTTTACTGCATTTAATAACCGCACGTATTTATTGAACATAAAATGTTCCGTAAACTGCCCAAAACCATGCCCTTCGAGATTTTTCTTCCAGTCTTTTTCAATAAAATCGAAGGCATAGGGACATTCTACTATTTTAAACGGAATACGGTAATATACGGGCATATCATGAAGCGAAAATTCGGCAAAATCCAGAATGGTAAAAATCCCGCCCGGCTTTAAATTATCGTACGCATTTTTAATAATCACTTCCCGCACATCCTGCGGAAATCCATGCAGCACAAAACTGATAAAAACCCGGTCAAATTTTCTTCTTTGTTTAAATGGTAAATCAATGCGTTCGCTATGAAACTCCATGTTATTAAAAGAACGGGTTTTACGTTCAAACTGGCGTCCCATTGTATACGAAACATCCATTCCCAGCAAATGGCCTTTTTCACCAAAATCGTTGCGCATTAAGCGGGCGTTCCGTCCGGTTCCGCATCCCAAATCCAGGATGCGCTCACCCGGTTTTATCTCCATCTTTTTTATGGCCGATTTGATAAATTTTTTATACAGTCCCAGAGATGCCATATCTAAAATCGTATCATAATGACGGGCAATAAATCCCTGAATTTCTACTTTTGATTCCGGATATAATTTACTTCGGCTCATCGTTAACCTTTTCTGTACTATTAAAGCATTGAATATACCGCTCCGCCCGAAATCAGTCAAGCTATCAAACGAAATTACAACTATTAATGAAGAATGGAATGGGTTTAAATGTTTGCATTTAAAACAGGTTCTACTTATATTCTTGTTTTTCAAAAATTGAGAGCAATAAGGAGTATAAAAATGGCAATGGTATGTGAAATTTGTGGAAAAGGCCCGATGAGCGGAAACAATGTCAGCCATGCACACAATAAAAATAGAAGACGGTTTTTACCTAATCTGCAAAAAATTCGTGTTCAAACCGAAGATGGCGTTAAACGTATGCGTGTCTGCACCAGTTGCATACAGGCAAACAAAATTCAAAAACCTGTCCTGTCTTAAGCTGACCTCCGGTCAGCTTTTTTTTTACCTATTGAAATTCCATATCAATATAATCCGGATGCAGGCGGTAATCCCCGAATCCCGTTACATCAATAAAATAGAAAACCTTCCGCAGTGAATAATATCGCCACAATTCATAAGGTTTACTGTCTATTTCAAAAGGATGACGCTCTATATCATCAGGGTATCCAAATTTAATCAGGATTCTTCCTCTGTCCGATTTCCAGCCGTTCTCCCCCAATGCTTTAAAATGCTGATTAGCATAGTTTACACGATTAAAATATTCATCCTTTAATTCATTCCGTTTTGTTGCGGGATTGGGATCGCGGTCTTTCCAGAAGCGTTTAAAAAATGCCTTTTGTTCGGGGAAATCCGCTTTTAAATATCGGTTTAAAGTATCCGTATTCAGGATATAACTCATTTGCCTTATAGCGGTGGCGATATCCTTAACAGTTCCGGGAACTTCTGACCAGAAGAAAGAAAATGTCTGTGTTTTCTTTAAGGTATTCTTTCCTTCTTTTACCTTAATTTCCAAGGTATAGTTATTCCGTTTCAAACGATTTTTATCCACATTAATAACGAAGGAACTAATCTTTTGTGTCGGTTTATAGATAAAACTCGAATCGATTTCTGTATCCTTCTTTGTATTAATAATCTTAAAGGAAAGATTCACCGGCTGTAAAATATTCTTTTGGTACAGATCAAAATAGATATAAAATAAACCGGAACGCACGTTAAAATTATTTTCAAAACTGGGTTGAAAAGCAATCATTTTGCCGAGAGAATCAAAATGGGCCTGCTTAAGAAAAAGGACACTGCTGATGCTGAGATCTTTTTTAGCAAAATCTTCGATGACAATATCCACTTTTCGCTGCGCGACCTTGTTGGAATTCAAATCAATTGATTTTACCATAACGGTGTATTTACCGGGAAGCAGGATAAATTCTTCTTTATAAATAGATGGATTTTCCCTGTTATTCGTTTGATCAAAATAGGCGACATTTACCCGTTTTTTAACGGTTCGGCTGGCAGCTACTTCATTTTCTTTACTGTAGATGGCATAAATAAGCTCAAACTCAGCGTCAAAACCGCTTTTATTACTTTTAATAAATGTCAAATCATCGTTCAATAGCTCGCACATAACCAACAGTCTTGTATGCTTTAAATCGGGTTTAAACTGTTGGTGAACGGACACCCTGAAATAAGGGATGCCAATTCCGCTTTGATGTGCGTATCCACGGTACTGAGCCGCAGACGCGGTCACAATAATGAGGACAAAGACTGCTGTTCTTATAAACCGCATATATTCCCTTCTTTCATGGTCTTAAAAAAATTAAACAAATTGTGCATACAGTTCATATTCCGAAGCATCTACAATTTTTACCTCTGCAAAATCACCTGGTTTATAGGTTTCATTTCCCCCCTGGATAACCACCTCATTATCAATCTCAGGAGCATCCATTTTTGTGCGGGCACTAAATACAGAAGTTTCCGGATTAAATTCATCAATCAGTACTCTGTACTTCCGTCCAATGCGCTCCGTGTTTTTACGCAATGAAATTGTTTGCTGAAGTTCCATCAATTCTTTCTGTCGTTCAAGCGCAATTTCTCTGTTTACTTTTTCTCCGAGTGAAAAGGCCGCTGTATTTTCTTCATCAGAATAAATAAAAGTTCCAAGCCTGTCAAATTTTATATCTTTTATAAAATCAAATAGTTCCCTAAAATCCGCATCCGTTTCGCCGGGATGGCCGAGGATAAGCGTCGTCCGCAAGGTCACATCCGGCACTCTTTCACGAATGGTATAAAACATTTTTTTTAAGGAATCCCGTGTATCTCCACGTCTCATTAAGCGCAGCATACGGCTGCTGATATGCTGAATGGGCATATCGATATAGGGTAGTATTTTAGAACCCGTCTGCATTAAATCTAAAATTTCTTCCGGAAAATTCGTTGGATACCAATAGAGCAGACGTATCCATTCAAAATCATCAATCGTTTGAAGCTGATCTGCCAGTTCTGCAATTTTTGATTCTTTATACAACTCGCGGCCATAATACGATGTGTCTTGCGAAATAAGGATTAGTTCCTTAGCTCCAAATTCGGCTAATTTCTGCGCTTCCCCGGTTAAACTTTCGATGGTACGGCTGCGGTGTTTGCCGCGGATCCCCGGAATAGCGCAAAACGCACAACTATGATTACAGCCTTCCGATATCTTTAAATAGGCATAATGCCGTGGCGTGCTGATCTTACGCATACGGTAAATATTATCTAAAGCCGCGTGCCGCTCGCCAAGGGTATTTAAAATCTCCGCATATTCTTCGGTCCCAAAAATGGCGTCTACTTCGGGAATTTCTTTTTCAATTTCGGCACGGTAGCGCTGGCTAAGACATCCGGCCGCGAAAACTTTCTTTGCCGGGTCCTGTTCCTTTAGTTTAAGCGCTTCAAAAATAGCCTGAATCGATTCCTCTTTTGCATCCTGCACGAATCCACAGGTATTGATGATCAGAACATCGGCTGCCTCGGCGGAATCAATTACCTCGTACTGAAGCGCTTCCAATTGTCCGGCAAGCACTTCGGAATCCACTGTATTTTTAGAACACCCGAGGGTGGTAATGTGTATTTTTTTCATAATGAAGCAAACAGCCCTTTTACAAATTCTCTGGGATTAAACAGTTCCATATCTTCCATTTTTTCACCAAGACCAATATATTTTACCGGTATTCCCAGCTCCCGCTTTATGGAAAGCACAACGCCGCCGCGCGCCGTACCGTCTAATTTTGTCAGAAAAATAGAATCCACATGCGCGGTTTTAATAAATTGTTTGGCCTGACTAACCGCGTTCTGTCCATTCCCGGCATCTAGCACCAGAATCACTTCGTGCGGCGCTCCGGGTATCTGGCGTTCTATTATTTTTCGAATCTTTTCCAGTTCGGACATTAAATTTACTTTTGTATGCAGGCGTCCCGCCGTATCCACAATAACATAATCCGTCTGACGCGCTTTAGCCGCAGAGACAGCGTCAAATACAACCGCTGCCGGGTCGGCATTCTGCTGGTGTTTCACCACATCACAACCGATGCGTTCACCCCAGATAGACAATTGCTCAATAGCCGCGGCCCGGAAGGTATCCCCGGCGGCAAGCAGCACTGACTTTCCCTGACTTTTATGATAATGCGCCAGTTTGGCAATGGAAGTTGTTTTCCCAGTTCCGTTTACACCAACCACCAGAATTACATTGGGTTTTACCGTCTCCTTTTGCTCCTCCGGAAAGTCCAGCAGCGTACTGATTTCATCTTTTATCAAGCCGTCTAATTCATCGGCGTCTTCGTAACGTTCTTTTTTTACACGGGCACGAATATTATCTAATAAAAACAGCGTGGTGTCCACGCCCACATCTCCGGCAATGAGCAGCTCTTCTATCTCTTCGAGCAGGTCTTCATCAATCTTGCGTTTGGCCGTAACCAGCCTGGTGAGACGGGCAAAAACCCCGTTACGTGTTTTCTTTAAACCATCATTGGTTTTAGCGAATGCCATTTCGATTAAACTCCTGTCTATTTCTTAAAATTTGGATAATCATAATTAAATCGTTTTTTAAAATACCAGCGGGTTCCAAAAAAACCAGCGAGCATCAATATAAGGAAAACGGGTATTTTAAAACAGATCGCCGCTGCAAAAAATAAAATTACAAATTTAGTAGTTCGAACGGCAGCGCCCACTGAATAATTCCATATTGTGCTGATAAAGAAGGGTGCGGAAAGAATAAGTATCAGCAGGATCATATGATCCTTAAGCAGAAAGGCAGCCAAAATACTAAACACAAATAGTAGAAACGCCAGGCGAATGGTCAGCTGGGTTCCATATCGGACGGCAATGGTGTTTTTTCCGCTTTTACGGTCTCCTTCCGCATCGGGCAGCGTTGTAAAAAAATAGAGCGCTGTATTTAAAAACAGATAAGGCAAAGCATTTAAAACAATATACCAACTCAGATTATTTACAGCCGCCCAGCCCAGGGCAAAGGCAAACCAGCCCATCAGACTGTTGGCGATCAAACTGGAGAAGGGCGCGTCTTTTAAAGCAAACGGTTTAAAATTATATAAATACCCGGTTAGCACGATAAAACCGGCGGTCAGCCAAACGACGGTCCACGAAAACAGTACCGATAAGCCCAGGGCAAGTACGACTAAAATCCCTGTTTCCACTATGGCCATTCGTTTGGAAATATAGCCTTCGGAGATGATGAACAGTTTTTTATTTTCCAGGTCACTTTCGATATCTTTTAACTGATTGAGTAAAAAACTGGCGCCCATTGCCGCCGCGGAAAGCAGCAGCAGTAATGTAATGTTCCAAAAAGAGATATCCTTTATTTGAGACAGATTAAAAAAGAGGGATTCCTTATCCAAAATCAGGTAACCTGCCAGCAGCGTTGTCCAGCCAGGGAAAAATAGCATGGGACGCAGAACAAAAAAATAGTCCAGTTTTTCTAAAAAAGTTTGTTTCATCTTAATTTTGTTTCATTTCTGCTTTGCCGTCCCGGTTACGAGTACACTATTTCTAATACGAATTAGATATAAAAAAGAGTATCATTATCACAATAATACCGACGGATAAAATCAGTAAGCGTATACGTCTGGATTTCGCCTCTTGATTTTCATCCAGATAAAAACGTTTTGCATCAGACTCAACTATGATACCACGCATTTTTTGAATTTTAAACATTACACTTTCACTAAGACCTATTACTTCCAGCGTTTTTGCATTTTCCGGAGAGACTGCTCCTGCTTTTTTAAACGCGCTGATAATTTTCCGGCGATTTTTCGAGGCAATTATTGCTCCTATCGAAGATGTCATTTGGAATCCTCCTCTTACAGCAATTTTTCTTTAAAAGCAAAATTTGTATTTAGTACACAACACGGGAGAAAATATTTTATCATCTGGAAGTCACGCCAATCCGGATATGATTTGAAAAAATCCAGGCTTTCCCGCTTTTCCGAATTTCCACCCGGTAAATCCCCGGCTTGGTAATCTTGAATTTTAGTACAGAACCTTCTTCACGAATGGTTTCTTTTCCATTATGAATTAAACGGGTTTCTGCTTTTTCGGGATTCATCACCTTTAAATGGGTATCGGCATCCAATTGAAGCGTACCGCCCATCTGAACAACAGCGGATTCGTTTTCCGCCCAGAAGCGAAAGGCTGATGCATTGCCAAGATAGCTGTGGGAAACGAAACACTGTGCTTCTTTGATCGCCTTATAAACAATTTGAAGCGCTTTCCTGTAATCGTCTTTTAGGAGTTCCTGTTCGCTCAAAATATGTGTCCGAATGGTTCTAAACGAAACCTTATAACGAAAAATACGCACGGAGAACATACCCAGCATTCGGTGGATGTGACCATGCGCGTCCACACCGCCGACACCGGTAATCTTGCGTTTTAAATTTCCCTCATCCCAGCGGGACAGTGTTTTCTTTTTAGGCGAAAGAATCGATCGCCGCGGATGCATCGCCCGCCAAAACTTGTTAAAATGGGTGAGTCCTTCCATCCATTCAGACATCTGGTTCCAAATTTCAATACCATCGTAACAGTCCGAATCCCACAGGGTCCATGGATAGGGAGGATATGCCTGGATATGCGCCCGCGTTTCATCCGGATGGGCAATAATACCAAAGCCGCCCTGCTCCCGCACTTTACACACATATTCACTGGCCGGTACCTTATGATTAACCGGTTTTTCTATATTAAATGCCAGGTAATGATTCTTATCATCCTTATCATTCAGTTCACTGCCGATACCCACGAGGGTATTTCCGTACCAGCCTTCCAGTCCGTCCAGTTTTGGCTGCAGCGTATTGTGGTCGCTCATCAGCAGGAAATCGGCCTTCAACTCATCGGCGATGGCAGCAATCTCCGGGATGGATTTCTGCCCGTCACTATAGGTAGAATGCGCATGGATAATGCCGCTGTAATGAAATAGCTTTTTTTCCATCTTTAATCCTGGCCTGCTAAAAACGCCCCGAGACAGGCGCCGATTATATTTGCCGTTAGATCTTTATACGAAAAATAATTATCGGCTTTGGAACCGTCCCAAATTTCTTTGGCCGTTCCCAGGGCAAAGGTAAATCCGAATCCAACACGGAGGGCTTTTGGCCTTGAATAAGCAGCCTGGCGCTGTAAATTGATACTGATCGCGGCCATCACAATCATGCTTCCCGTTACATGCAGCGCTTTATCCACCCCCAGCCAGCTATCTGCATTTTCTTCCGTTTGTGAATGAAGCGAATCGGGCAGCAGCCTAAAGCCACCCGCTGTTGCCGGTACGAACGAAAAAAACAGTACGAAAAAAACAAGTACTTTAAAAACGGACATAGAGCTCCAATGCCAGCTTATCTTTTTCAATAATAGGCATAATCGTCATTTTCAGGGCTTTCTCAAATTTATACAAATAGGCGCCTGCGTATGCGTCGGCCATGGTCATTAAATAAGCGATGCCAAAATACCAACTGTAACGGGAACGTTCTTCACGTAAAGCGCTCCCCCCGTCCCGGTGATAAGCGACATCAGCTTCCCTGATTTTGTAGATTAAATAAGAATCGGTTAAAAAATAACCGGCCGCTTTCCAGTAGGAACCGTTATAAAGCTGTCCCCAACCCGGCAGCATAGCCGAACGCGAAACAGCGCCCCAAGGCGATTTTAACGGTTTGTCACTGAGCAAACCGCCCTGCCAACCCCGGCTGTTTGTATGGGTTGCGGCATCCATTACATTTAAGCTGTGCAAAAACAAAGCGGCGTATAAATTTATCTTAAATAAGTTTTTATGCCGCGGAGAATTATTTTCCTTAAAATGATAATAATGAAAAATAGTTCTGTAATAATAAACAGTGGTTGAAAAATAAAAAAACAGCGACTCCGAAAGCCGCTCCTGGTTCACCTGTCCCCAGCCCGGTACAAAAAGAGATTTGATGATTTGTGCGCTGCCGGAAGGATGTACGGTTGTATCCCCTATCGAGACATCCTGTGCTTCCGCTTTTATGGGTATTAGCCACAATACCAGAACAAATCCGGTTACGGTGATCAAATGTTTATAAATTTTTAACAAATTAATTCTATGCTTTTTGGTAAAATTTCAATCTGCAATTCTTTCATATTCAGTGAAAGAAGTTCGCCATCGGCATGAACAGCAAATCCATTTTCCGAACGGATTGTGATCTTCCGGGTTCGTACCATTTCTACGCGGGGGTCTTCTTTATGTTTCCCGCTGTACACTTTGAGCAGATTTTTGATTATGGACAGTTTCGGCATATTCTGTACCAGACAGAGGTCAAGTAAGCCGTCGTCAATTTCAGCGTCCGGAGTCAGGTAAAATCCGCCGCCCAGTGCAACCCCGTTCGCGATAGTCATTAAAAAATAATTTTTTGTAAACGTTTTGCCGTTAAAGGACAGTTCTACTTCCTGCGGTTTAAAATGGGCCAGGGTGTGCAGGACAGCATATAAATAAATGGCGTTTCCGCGGAGTCGGGTTACCTGGTTTCCCGTATGCACGGCCCAGGCGTCAAAACCAACCCCAACCCCGTTGTGATAAATCCGGTCATTTACTTTTGCCAGATCAATTCTTCTGCGTTTATTTTGTAGTAAAAGCGCGAGCGATTTTTCCATCTCCAATGGAATGGGAACAGCACGAACAAAATCATTTCCGCTGCCAACCGGTAAAATTCCCAGAGCTGCCGGCGAACCGATCATTCCGTTCAGAATTTCCTGCAAGGTACCATCACCGCCTACGGCGACAATAACGTCGTATTTATCTGCAGCCCGGGCTGCAAGTTCTCGGGCATGCATGGGCTTTTCGGTGTATACAAGCCCGTAATCGAGTTTCAGACGGGAAAGCTTGCCCTCCAACCGTTTTCCGAAAGCAGCACCCTTTCCCCTGCCAGATGCCGGATTGACGATAAAATAGTAATTCAGCGCGGTCACCCGGTTACCGTTTTGCCGCAATACAGTCAATCTCTACCAGCACATCTTTTGGCAAACGACTCACTTCTACGGTTGAACGTGCGGGAAGTCCTTCTCCAAAAAACTCGGCATACACTTCATTCACGGCTCCAAAATCTTCCATATCTTTAAGGAAAATGGTCGTCTTGACTACATTATTCAGGCTGCTTCCCCCGGATTCTAAAACCGCTTTTAAATTTTGAATCACCAGACGGACTTGTTCGGCAGCATTGCCTGTAAGCAAATTGCCAGTTTCTGGATTAATGGCAATCTGACCGGAAGTAAATATAAAACCATTTGCTTCCACCGCCTGTGAATAGGGGCCAATTGGTTCGGGCGCTTGTTTGGTGTAAATTTTCTTACCCAGCATTGATTTCCTTCCCATTTTGTTAAAAATCAAAATTAGTACAGTGCTATTTTAATGTCAAGTAAGCTACTGTGAAACGTGGAACAGCATCTATTTAAAATATTTTTAAATAAATACGCAAAACAAGCAAAAAAAATTGTTTCATTACTTGCATTTTATGAAAACAATATTGAACTTGAATTAACACTAAAACATGATTGTGGATAAGCTGTGGATAACAACGATCTATTCACATCCCGCACAACCCCGGTAAAATTTGACCTCTTGCCAAATCCCGGGAAAGGCGCCGCAAATCCTTAATTAACAACTAATTAAATCTTTTAAATCAGCCTTTTTATATTGGCCGATATAGTGGGTAAGTCTGTTTTTTTATTGAAGTTAATCTTTGTAATTTGTGGATAAACGGCTAAACACCGAGGAATATTAATGGATTCAAATCTGGCTGAAGAGCTCATCTCTACTCCTGAAATCGTCTGGAAAGAAGTACAGGAAATCCTCAAGAAGAATATCAATATCCGCAGCTATAACACCTGGTTTGCCCCTACCAAAGGGTTGGCATTCGAAAAGAACCATATTAAAATTTTAGTTCCTAATCGTTTTTTCTGTGAATGGATTGACAATCATTACAGTAAACTGGTCAAAGACGCCCTAGCCCAAACTCTTGGTGAGAGTATGGGATTGCGCTACCAGATTAAAGATTCTTCCATTCCCGACTCGCCTTATCAGAATCAACAAGACTGGCAGCAGGAAAAAGCGCTTCCAAAAGCAGAACCGAAAAAAAACATCGCATCCCCATTTTATTCCCGTATAAATGAGCGCTACACCTTCGACAATTTTATTGTGGGCGATAATAACAATTTTGCCCAGGCTGCCGCAAGAGCCGTAGCCGATTCACCGGGAAAAACCAACTATAATCCCCTAATCGTATACGGGGGGACCGGCCTTGGTAAAACACATTTAATTCAGGCCATCGGCAATCTGGCCATTAAAAGAAAACCCGGAACTAAAGTATTCTATGCTTCCAGCGAAACCTTTACAACACATTTCATTACCTCCATTCAGCAGAATAAGGTTTCTGATTTTTCCGCCTTTTATCGTTCCGGGGATATTTTACTATTAGACGATATTCAGTTTTTTTCCAATAAAGGAAAAACACAGGAAGAATTTTTTCACACGTTTAATGATTTACACCAAAACGGCAAACAAATCGTGCTTACCTCCGACCGGCCGATTAACGAATTAAAAGGGCTCGAAGAGCGGCTGATTTCCCGCTTTAAATGGGGCCTGATTGTCGATATTCAGCCACCCGATTTTGAAACCCGTCTCGCCATTCTGCGCAATAAATGTGATGAAAGCGGCCTGATCATCCCCGGTGAAATTTTAGAATACCTGGCGGTAAACCTGATGGACAACGTACGTGAACTCGAAGGCGCCCTTACAAAAATTATGGCCCAGGTCACCTTTACCTCGGCAGAACCCAGCCTCGAACTGGCCCGTTCCATCGTTTCCGAGATCGCCAAACCGGATCGTTCCATCCTGACCATCGAAACAATAATGGAACACACGGCGAAACTGTTTGATATTCCCGACGATCAATTACGGGCAAAAACCCGGCGCAAAGATGTGGTACGCGCCCGGCAGGCAGCGATGTATCTGGCCAAACAACTAACCAGCCATTCGCTGGTAACCATCGGGCTTCATTTTGGCGGACGGGATCATTCCACCGTCATTCACGCTATCGAAAGCGTTGCCAAAACGATAAAGGCCGACCCTGTTTTCCGTCAGCAGATCGATTCCCTAAAAAAACATCTGGAATACAACCAATAATTCTTTTGCCACTCCTTTCAGGAGAGGCTGACCTGCCCCGATACTTTTGGGGGTGAGGTTTTAGACTCATTTAAAGACAGACACTAACGAGTAGCCGCAACCTTTGAATTATGATTTGTCCTTGCCGCGCATATTCTTAAGCCGTTTTATATTTTCCATAAAAACAGCATCTCCGCCCGGCACTTCCAGGATTCCGGGTATCTCTTTAAAGCGCTCCATCTGCATTAGAATTTCGAAACTTTCCGCTCCGATATAGCCTTCTGCAATGGGTGCATGCCGATCGCGGTGACTATTAAATTCTTTTTTCGAATCATTTAAATGGAAGGCAGCCACCTGCTCTAATCCAAAAGAATCATCCATTTTTTGCAAAGTATCCGCCCAGCTTTCTTCCGAGCGGATGTCGTACCCAGCTGCAAAAATATGGCAGGTATCCACGCAAATACCCATTTTCGGTTTAAGAATGACTAATTCCATTATTTTCTTCAGATGCGCAAAACGACTACCAATCCCGGTTCCCTGTCCGGCGGTTGTTTCCAGCAGAATTTGTACCTGCGGATTGTAAACATCCAAAGCATAATTTATCGAATCAGCGATGGCGGCAATCCCCCACTCTTCCCCGTTTCCGCCATGCGCGCCCGGATGAATCACCAGCCCGGCAATTCCCAACTGGTCACAGCGCTTCAGTTCCTCTATAAACGCCCGTCGTGACTTTTCCAGTTTTTCGGGCTCCTGTGCACACAGATTAATTAAATAGGAGGCATGTGCGATTATCGGGACACCATCAAAATGATGCTGTTTACGTTCCGAGTGAAAATTCTGTAGGGTACTCTGATCATATTCAACCGATTTCCACTGACGCTGATTCTGCGTAAATATTTGTAAACTTTCGCATCCTAAAGAATCCGCACGCTCAAAGGTATTCTGAATTCCTCCGGAAATGGAAACATGACAGCCAATCTTCATTCTTTTCCCCAATTATTAATTAAATATTTACTTACTTTTGACGATAGATAACCAGAATAAAAATTTATTTATTTCGTTTTCTTATAGTTTAATCCGGGGTTTTTTCCGATGCAAGATGAGGCCACTCAATTACAGTCTATTTTTCATAATTCCCCAGACGTATTTTTCCGCATCGGTCTGAATGGTGAAATTATCTTTATTAGCCCCGCAATCGAACGTTTTGTTGGACAACCGGCCGCGAAGCTCAAAGGTCTCCTTTTTAAAACGCTACTCGTATTGCCCCATGATTTTACAATGTTCAAACTTGAATTGCAGCAAAAACAAAGGGTTCATAATTATGAACTCCTGTTCAGGCAAGCCAATGGCCGTAAGGTATTTGGCGGTATTAATGCCTATCTCATTTCAGAAAAAGGTACCTCCTTTATTGAAGGTAGTCTGCGTGATATTTCCATTCAAAAAAGCCAGGAAATGGAGTTTAGAAAATCCTACAATGCCACGCAAAAATGGCAGCAGTATTTCGAAATTATTTATGAAATCACCGAGCAGATCAACAAGTTCCGCAAAATGGAAGAAGTCGGAAAGGCTGTAACGCAGGGCCTTTCTAAAATTATGATGTTTGATGCTTACCAGCTCTACACCTTCAATGAAGCCCAAAACCAGTTAGAGCCGGTTTTTTCTTCTGAATCATATGCCCACAATAAATTTATTTCCAACACCCCTTCCCCTGCCGATAAAGGAATCATCGGCCGTATTTTCAGCGGCGCTCAGAATGAACTTATTTCCAATGTTCGAACAGACCCGGATGTTTTTTATTTACCGGGCGAAGAACAGATCGATGTCTCTCTAATCGGTTCACCACTTATCATTGAAAACAGAACTATTGGAGTCATTACGCTCCTAAAAGAAGGAATCGATCAGTTTCGTCGGGATGAACTGCGTATTTTATCCATCATCGGCAGGCAGGTTGCGGTAGCCCTGGAAAACGCCCGGCTTAATGCACAGGAGCAAAAAAACCGTAAAAAGGCAGAACAGGCAAATCAGGCAAAAAGTGAGTTTCTGGCCAATATGAGTCACGAAATACGCACCCCGATGAATGCCATCATCGGTATGGGTGAACTGTTGCTGGATACCGACATTGACGCCGAGCAAGAAGACTTTTTAATCACAATTCGCGAAAGTTCCTACGCGCTTCTGTATTTGATTAATGACATCCTGGATTTTTCTAAAATTGAAGCAGGCAAGCTGGATTTAATAGAAGAAAATTTTAACCTTCACACCCTTTTAGAAATAAGCCTGGAAAGCCTGGCGGCCCGTGCCGAGGAAAAAGGATTAGAACTGGCACTTCTCATTGATCCTGCTATTCCGACCGATATTCTTGGGGACTCCGGACGCATTCGACAAATTTTAATAAATCTTCTCGGCAATGCCATCAAATTTACAGCAAAAGGCGAGGTCGTTTTATCGGCAAAATTGAACAAGTCCGCGGACGATCAACTGGACATTTATTTTTCAGTCCGGGATACCGGTATCGGTATTGCGGCGCATAAAACAAAACTTGTTTTTGAAAAATTTACACAGGCGGACGGATCGACTACCCGGCAGTACGGTGGAACCGGCCTGGGTCTGGCAATTTCGCGTCAATTGGTGGAATTAATGGGTGGTGAAATAGGCGTTACCAGTAAGCCGGGAGAAGGAAGCACCTTTTACTTTAACCTCCTGTTAAAGAAGGGTGAACAACGAACCGAAGAGCTGAAACCCGTTGCTGATTTAGAGAATCTTCCGGTTTTAATCGTTGATGACAACGCTACAAACCGCCTGATTCTTGAGAAGACGCTCACAAACTGGAAGATGAGACCTCTTAGCTGTAGCAGCGGAGTAGACGCCATATCTCTGCTGACGAGCGAAGCAGCCAACGGAAAATTTATCCCCTTAGTGCTTTTAGATATGCAGATGCCCGAAATGGATGGCGAAGCAACGGCCCGGAAAATTATGAACACCCCCGCACTGAAGAATACCAATATTATCATCCTGACCTCAATGGGGAAGCGAAAAGATGCCAAACGTCTAAGTAAAATCGGCGTTAAAGGCTATCTTACAAAACCGGTTAAACAATCACAGCTCTACAATAACATTCTCTCTGTAATGTCCCGGGATAACGCAGAGGAAAAAGAGCCCGCTGTTACCAGAAGTCAGAACGCTGCAGCAAATCAAAACGAAGTGCCTGCCCGTATTCTACTGGCGGAAGATAATCCTATTAATCAGCGGGTAGCTGTAAAAATTTTAGAAAAGAAAAATTATATAATTGATGTTGCCGAAAACGGGCTTATCGCCTTACAGGCACTGCAAAAGGAGCCGTTTGATATCGTTTTGATGGATGTGCAAATGCCGGAAATGGACGGATTAACGGCGACAAGAGAAATCCGCAAACTCAATACGACGATCAAAGATATACCTATCATAGCGATGACTGCCAACGCGATGAAAGGCGATGAAGAACAATGTCTGGAAGCCGGAATGGATGATTACATTTCCAAACCTTTCAAACCGGTTGAGCTTTATGCCATTCTCGAAAAATGGCGTTATAAAAAACAAGCGAAAAACTAAAACCGCTTTCCTGCCTAAAACATTGTGATATAATTTTTATCATCTGATTCTGTGTATTTTATTCACTAAATTTATGCTGACTCACATATTCCGCCACTTTGTTAAGCGTATCGCCCTGCAGTTGCTCAAAGGACGGCATCATTAAAGCCCCGCTTTTAATAATTTCCCGCACATGTGCCGCCTCGATTGTTTGATCCGCTAAATTGGGAAACAGTCCCTTACCTTCGCCCTGTACGCCGTGGCAGCCCGAACAGGCTTCCCTGTAAATTTGTCCCGGATTATCCGTGGTGGGGACATAAGTGCTTTTAAGCGTATTTAAAAACAAATAAAATGCCGTTACAATAATGATTAAAATTAGAATGATAAAGGGCAGCCATTTTTTTATTTTGGGATTCATATATTCTCCGGTTCGTTTTATATTAAAAGTATTAACTGTTCATCCTTCGACCCCGCAAGCGGGATTTCGTCCCGGTTCATTGGGACTCAACATGCTCACCCTTCGACCCCGCAAGCGGGATTTCGCCCGTTTCACGGGACTCAACAAGCTCAGGGAGCGTTGGTTAAGTGCTGGTAAAGTGGTGTTGCCCGGCCGCCAAGCTGCAGGAGCCAATCTCGGTAAGCAACTAATGAATTAAAATCCGCTTTTAATTTCTTCTTAATTATTCGCACAGAATCAAAACGATACACATTAAAACGGCGTAACGCCAGATTCCGTTCTTCTGCCGGCGCGGCGCCGAGATATAAAGAGGCCATGGCATATTGATACCCAGCCGCTTTAACCGCCTCAATTACACGTGCATTAAAGCGTCCAAACGGATAACACAAGGACCTGACAGGATTTCCGGTAATATGTTCGAGTATGTCCCGGCTCTCTTCCAACTCAGCTTTCAACGCCTTAGAATTAAATAACGTAAAAGGGCGATGCTTCATTCCGTGAGCGGCGATTTCATGGCCTGCTGCACTTAATGACACAAGCTGCTCTTTGGAAAGATGTCGGTATTTTTTCTTTCCGAACTGCACATCCCAGTCATTTGTTTTTCCAATATACGAAGCGGGCATAAACACGACCGCTTTAAAACCAAAGCGGGACAGGACAGAGAACGCGTGTTCATACACTGAAGCGTAGCCATCATCAAAAGTAATCATCACCGGTTTATCCGGAAACACTTCCGATTCGCCGACCGACCGAAAAGTGACGGGTGTAAATCCCTGTTCGGAGAGATATTCCATATCTCTAAAAAAATCATCGGGCTGCCGGGCGGTTATGCCAATATCGCCTTTTAACTCGATTTTATGATAATTGAGTACGGGAATGAGGGAGAAATCCATAGATCAGAGGTTCAGTTCTAAAAGCTCAAAGATACTGTAAAATTCATGTCCAAAGCGCTCCGAAAAGCTACGGTTGGTAACCTTTCCTTTGTACATACAGAGCGCGGAAAGCAAACCGGGTTGTTCGATTAGCGTTTCTTTGAGATCATTGAGGGCCAGAGATTTTAAGAAATTTAGAATTTTTTTGGTAATAACCCGGCTCGCCGTTACGGGAACCGAAGCCGAAATATTAGGAACCGAATAATAAATGATCCCATCGATGGTATAGACAGGTTGTTCCAGATTGGAAATATAAGAGGTCTCCAAAACCGCAGTCTGGTTAATGGACGTGTCTATTACCACACTGCCCTCTTCCATCAGATTAACCACTTCTGCGCTGATTTTAATCGTATATTCTTTTTTTAGCGAAAATACCGAAATAATCAGCACATCGCTTTCGGGTAAAACCTGCCGCAGTTTTTCTTCCGAATACAGGCTTACTTCCGCTTCTTCAAATTCTTCCTGTAGCGCGGATATTTTCTTTTCTTTAAGTCCAAAAAGATGCACATTAGCGCCAACTTTTAACGCTGCCTGCGCCGCCGTACGGCCAACCTTCCCGGCACCGACAATAACCACTTGTGCCGGCTTACTAAGCGCTGTAGCAGGCAGGAGTTTGCCTTTGCCGCCGGCTGTAACCGTTAATAGCTGCGCCGCCTGATTAATTGCCAGATGCCCGGCGATTTCACTCATGCTGTTTAATAGCGGGTAGCCGCCTTCATCATCCTGAATCAGTTCGGCGCTAATTACGGAAGCCTTGGTCTCAAGCAATGAGCGGAATCGATCTTCGCGGTAACTGAGCATATTATAAAAGGAAATAAACAGGTGCGAATCATTTAACAGTTCAAATTCAATAGGCTGCGGCGGCGTCATTTGCAGTAAAAGCTGCGCCCGGTCCATGACTTTTTCCATGGCCGGCAAAATGACCGCGCCCGCGCGTTCGTACTGAATATCCGGGAAACGGCATATCTCACCGGAGCCGCGTTCTACAAACACTTCAATCCCGTTTTTGACCAGTACTTTTACACCTTCCGGTGTCAGCATCACACGGCCTTCGGTTGATTTGAGCTCTTTTAATAATCCGACTTTAAGCATTTGGTCTCATCATCACAGTGTTAAAGTTTTTCATAATAAATATTTTTTGCGCCGTTTCCAATAAAAATTTGGAATTTATGTGTTCTATTTTTTCGATGGACTCTTCTAAGCTTATCAGGCGCTGAAAATAAATTTCATTCTTAGCCATGCGGGACATCCGCCTCTGGGTGCTTTCCAGCCCTAATAAAATATTCCCTTTTAACTGGCTTTTAATTTTTTTTACAACGGATTCTTTTAACGGTGTTTCCGTTAAGCGCTCCAGTTCTTTTCGTAAAATTTTCTGTGCTTTTGACGCTTTGCGGACGTCCGTTCCAAGATAAAAGCTAAAAATCCCGGTATCTTTAAAGAAATCCACATAGGAATATACCGAATAGGCCAGTCCCCGCTTTTCCCTAATCGCCTGAAACAAGCGTGAACTCATCCCGCTGCCCAGCCAGGCATTAAGTGCGATGGCCGGATAGCGATCTTCTGCCGCGTAGGGAATACTTTCTACCCCGGTGCAGATGTGGCACTGGTTCACGGTATCCGGAATTTCGAGCTGAATATTTACGGCGGCGGTTGGTCGGGCCATGCGGCAGGATTTTCCCGCATTCCTGAAAACGAATCGACGCTCCGCTAAACGCACCAGGGCATCGTGCTGAACATTTCCGGCAACACTTAAAATGATATTTTGCGGAGAATAAAAAGTTTTCCAGAAATCCACTAATAAGGCGCGGTCAAAGGTCTGCACGGATTTTGTTGTACCGAGGATGGGAAAACCCATGGACTGTTTGGGAAATAATTTTTCCTGAAACAGATCAAAAATATAATCTTCCGGTGTATCTTCCACGGCATGAATTTCTTCGAGGACAACGGCTTTTTCGTGCTCTATATCTTTTTCGCGTAAAAGCGGACGGCAAACCAGATCGGATAAAACGGTGATTGTTTTAGAGAGCTGGGTATCAAGAGACTGGGCGTAAAATACGGTGTGTTCTTTACTGGTGTAGGCGTTTAAACTACCGCCTGTTTCTTCGAGAGAATGGGCAATTTTAAGGGCACTGAATTTTTCAGTACCCTTAAAAACCATATGCTCTAAAAAATGAGCAATACCCTTGTTGCGGGTGGTTTCACAGCGGCTGCCCGCCTTCACCCACACGCCTGCAGAAACCGACCGCACACCGGGAACGAATTCACTGATGACGGTTAGTCCGTTCGGCAGAACTGTTTTATGTATTGAAGAGTGCATAAGTTAAGCGGGCTTTTCTCCGCTTTCCGACTCTGCCTGTTTTTTCTGTTTGAGTAAAAAGGCTTTGCGGCTTAAACCGATTTTGCCGTCATTACCGATTTTGGTAACAATCAGGTCAATAACGTCTCCCTCTTTTACCACATCTTCTACCTTATTGGTACGTCCGATTTCCAGCTCGGAAATATGCACCATACCTTCTTTACCGGGCATAAATTCCACGAAACAGCCGAAATCCTTAACCCTTTTTACCGTGCCTTTGTAAGCCTTGCCCATTTCGGGTTCGGCAATCAGATTCTGAATATAATTCCGCGCAAAATCCGCCGCCTGCATATTGGGTGAAGAAATCAGGACACGTCCTTCATCATCAATATTGATATCCAGATCGGGGCCGCCTTCTTCGATGATACCACGGATGGTTTTGCCGCCCGGTCCAATAACCGCGCCGATTTTTGAAACCGGAATTTTGATTTCAATGATACGCGGGGCAAACTCGCTCATTTCCGAATTTGCTGCCTGAATGGCTTCGGCCATTTTACTCATAATATGTTTACGGCCTTCTTTTGCCTGTTCCATGGCCTGAGCCATAATTTCGGACGAAATACCGTCAATCTTTATATCCATCTGAACGGCGGTAATGCCTTTTTCCGTACCGGCGACTTTAAAATCCATATCACCGAGATGGTCTTCGTCACCCAGGATATCAGAAAGAACGGCGATTTTATCACCCTCTTTAATCAATCCCATAGCGATTCCGGCCACCGCGCTTTTGGTAGGTACACCAGCGTCCATTAAGGACATAGAGCCCGCACACACCGTCGCCATCGAAGAAGAACCGTTTGATTCCAGCACTTCCGAGACAATTCTAATCGTGTAGGGAAAATCACCATTTGCGGGCAGAACCGGCTTTAAAGCACGCTCCGCCAGGTTGCCGTGTCCTATTTCTCTGCGGCTGGTACCACGCATCATTTTTGCCTCACCGGTACAGAAGGGAGGAAAATTATAATGCAGCATATAGGCTTTTTTGCTTTCACCTTCGATAGCGTCGATAAACTGCTCGTCCGATTTACTTCCAAGGGTTACCACACCAAGCGCCTGTGTCTGTCCACGAGTGAACAGCGCGGAACCGTGTGCCCGCGGGAGCAAATTGGTTTCACAGGTAATTTCGCGGATATCTTTTAC
>JANTFQ010000002.1 GCA_024763405.1 Calditrichaceae bacterium | reverse complement strand
AACTTTTGTCTAAAAGCTCTCTTTCCCGTTTCCGGCTGAGCCTGATTCACGGCCGTATGAAGGGAGCGGAAAAGGAAAAAATTATGAGTGCTTTCAGCCGGGGTGAAATCGATATTTTAGTGTCTACCACGGTCATTGAAGTGGGCGTGGATGTGGCCAATGCCACGGTCATTTTAATTGAACACGCCGAACGATTTGGGTTGTCTCAACTGCACCAGTTGCGGGGCAGGGTAGGACGCAGCGCAAAGAAATCGTACTGTATTTTAAAAACGCCTTATAATATCGGGGAAACGGCGCAGCAGCGAATGAAAATAATGACTGAGACCAACGACGGTTTTATCATTGCAGAAAAAGATTTAAAACTACGCGGCTGGGGTGATTTTTTTGGAACCAAGCAGAGCGGCATGCCGGAATTCAAACTGGCCAATCCCATCGAAGATAGGGAAATCCTGGAGCAGGCCCGCGAGGATGCCTTTGGCCTGGTGGCAGAAGATCCGCTGCTGCGGAAACAGGAACATTGGGAACTGAAACACTTTATGCAGACCCATCTGAAGGATCGCATGGCGTTAATTAAAATAAGCTAAATTATATCCGATTTTTCTGCAATCTAAATAAGGTTTTTGCTAATGATAAAAATGATTCGGCCGAACCTATCTGGTATCGAAAGTTAAATCCGAAACCATTTTTATAAAGGTTTTTCCATGACTACCAACCGAAATATCAAGCGTTTGCTTGAAGATGCAGTCGATCTTCCCGCGCTTCCCGAAATAACACAGCAGGTATTGATGTTGTCCGGTGATCCGGATGCTTCACTTCTGAGCTTGAGTATTTTAATTGAAAAAGATGCAGCCTTGTCGGCGCGGATATTGAAACTGGTTAATTCTCCCTTTGCCGGATTAGGCCGGGAAATTGCCAATATTAAAGAAGCTGTTCCGCTCCTGGGTGCGTCTGAAATTCGCAATTTAACGCTGATGATTTCGTTGTTTAATTTATTTCCTGCGGAGCTAGCTCCTTTGTATGAACAGGTTTTTAAACAATCTCTCTGTTCGGCTGCCGCCGCGGATTTTATAGCGGAACAGGCGGGGCTTCGGAACCGGGATGATATTTTTCTAGCCGGGCTTTTGTTGTACGTAGGCAAGTTTATCTTTATTCATTATGCGGCTGATGCATATCTCGAAGTTCTAACCGAAGCCGAAGTACGAGGAATCAATATAGAGATCGTTGAAAAACAGATTTTAGGGATGACAAACCTTGAGGCCGGAGAACTTTTATGCGGGAAATGGAATCTTCCCGATACGATAAAGAGCTGTATCCGGTACCGTGATAATGCAGAGCGGAATTTTAGTGAAGAAATTCCGCAACAGCGGCGGCTTATTATGGATGTATCATATCTGGGCGGGCTGACATCCAAAATATTTTTCGATTGGAATAAGGCCCTGCATATTGCCCATTTCAAATCGGCTTGTAAAAAATTTGCTTTTACATCCGAATTGGATGCTTATGAACTACTAACGTCCATTCCGCAACGCTTAAAAACAGCAGGGGATGGTTTTTTTGTATCCATCGACCAAAACCTTTCCTACGATAATATTTTGGAACAGGCGGATGCGGAGCTTGATTTTTTGAATAAAAAGCACTCCACTACGTATCTTGAACTTCAGAATTTCTTGTCAAAACAGAGTCAATGAGAAAGAGAATCGTTTTGTTTTTATAAGGAGATAAAAGACTAAAAAAAATCCCGGTAAATTTTGAACATTTTTCAACATTCCACTGTATAACCCTCCATTGACCTGCCTTTTTTTTGCAATAGCAGCGTCTCATTCAACTTGATTCAATCTGGATTTATGATTAGCTTGAACGCTTTTTACGATAATTATATTAATAAGTAAAGGTATCCGTATGAACTGGATAAAAACAAACCGAATTGTTGCGCTACTTATTTTTCTAATAGCCCTGACTGTCTATTTTTTAACCGCTGCTCCGGCTGTCTCTTTTTGGGACTGCGGTGAATTTATCGCCTGTAGTTTTAAAATGGCTGTGCCGCATCCGCCGGGGGCACCGCTGTTTTTACTGCTGGGCCGGATTTTTTCGTTACTTCCATTTGCCCACGATATTGCATTTAGAATAAATACCATCTCGGTGATTTCCAGCGCTTTAACCATTATGCTTCTTTACTTAACCATTGTGCATCTGGTACGCGCCTGGAAAGGCAAATTAGAAAATGATTCGGAATGGCTGACTGCAATTTTTTCCGGGGTGATCGGCTCGCTGACCTTTGCCTTTTCACATAGTTTTTGGTTTAATGCGGTGGAAGCAGAAGTGTATGCCATGTCCATGTTATTTACATCCCTGCTGGTTTGGCTGATCCTGGTCTGGGCGGAAAAATCAGATGAACCCGGGAATGAACGCTACCTGTTGATGATTGCCTACTTCATTGGCCTGGCAATCGCAGTACATTTACTCAATGTACTGGCCCTTCCTTTCGTGGCCATGATATTCTATTATAAGAAATTTGATTTTAATCTTAAATCCTTCCTAATTATGACGGCGGTAACCGCTGTCGTTATGCTGGCGGTTTATCCGGGTATCGTGAAATATATTCCTAAACTAACCCGTGTCATCGGTTTTCCCGGTTTAGCTCTTGCTTTTCTGGCGCTTCTCTGGGCGGCCTGGTGGTCATTGAAAAACGGGAAGAAGGTCTATGCGGTTGCGCTGGCCTCCATTATTTTAATTATGATTGGGTATTCCAGTTACGGTTCCATTTATATCCGTTCTAATCTGAATCCCAATATTGATGAAAACAATCCCGAAACCCTGGAAAAATTTATCAGTTATATCGAGCGTGAACAATATGGGGATCACTCTATTACCGATCGGGAAGGAGTCTGGAAGACTTCACCAAATGCCCGAAAATACACGTCTACTTCTGATTATTTTTGGAATTACCAGGTGAATAAAATGTATAACCGCTATTTTCTATGGAATTTTGTCGGTTTAAGCAGCGACGAAGCAAATGTGGATTTCGGGAAATTTTTTATGCTTCCGCTTTTGTTGGGATTGTTTGGAATTTACTGGCAATTCAGGAGGGACCCCAAACGTGCCCTTGCGGTGCTGGCCCTCTTTTTTATGACCGGGCTGGCC
This sequence comes from Calditrichaceae bacterium, assembly GCA_024763405.1. Lineage (GTDB taxonomy): Bacteria > Calditrichota > Calditrichia > Calditrichales > Calditrichaceae > JANTFQ01. Next base: position 22,689 of record JANTFQ010000002.1, on the reverse strand, counting down.
ATCGTACTCTATCTAAATCAGCCGGATCCGCAGCCACGAGAGCGGGATTACAGTTATGTGGGTAGCTTTTTTGCTTTTTCCATCTGGGTCGGTTTGGGTTTTGCGGGCATAATCGATATGCTGAAAGAATTTGTTTTTAAAGATGTAAAAACAATCAAGCTTTCCGTTCTGTACACGAGCTTTGCTCTGCTTGTAATTGCCGTACCCGGACAAATGCTGGCAAAGGATTTTCATAGGCAGGATCGCACCGGGAATTATGTGGCCTGGGACTATTCCTATAATATGCTTCAATCCTGTGAACCCAATGCTATTCTGTTTACTAATGGCGATAATGATACCTTTCCCCTCTGGTACCTGCAGGAGGTAGAAGGCATCCGTACCGATGTGCGCATCGTAAATTTAAGCCTTCTGAATACGGATTGGTATATTTATCAGTTACGCGATATGAAGCCCAAAGTACCTATGCGTATGAGTAATGGTGAAATTGACCATGTGGGTGTCCGGCCATGGAAAGAAAGGAAGATGTCCATTAAAGTGCCGGCGGAAACTGCCCGGCGCTATCATGATGCGTATGTAAAACAGTATAAAACAGCCAATCTGACCATCCCGGATGAAATCACATTTGATGTAAAACCAGCGGTTAATAGTCAATACGGTGGATTGTTACGTACTCAGGATATGATGATTATGAATATAATCACGGCGAATCAATGGAAACAACCCATCTATTTTGCGGTAACCGTGCCGCGCAGCAATATGGTTTCGGGGCTGGCCAATTATTTTCGAATGGACGGATTGGTGATGAAACTGGTTCCCTATAAAAATTGGGAACTATCCGATCGGGAGATGAAGAAGAATTTACTGGAAGTGTATCAATATCGTGGATTAAATGACCCGTCGGTTTATTTGAATTCGAATATTTTAAGTCTGTTGCAGAATTACCGTCATGCCTTTGTCCAGTTAGCAGATTTTTATTCGCGGACCAATCAACAGGGTAAAATAAAACAAATTCTCGAAGTAATGGACAAAAAAATCGATCCTTCTGTTATTCCCTGGACGAACCAGGGTATTCAGGCCGTTACCTATGCTTTTCGGATCATTGCAGATTCTACTTATGAAGATTCCATTCTGGCGAATGATCAATTTAACAGCAGCCTGCCCCTTTTGGGTGAACATTTGCTGCGCTTGCGAAAACCTCATAAAGCGGAACGTTTGCTGGAAAAAGCATATGAGCTGAATCCTGTAAATCCGCGGGTACTCGGTCTGCTTTTAAATGCATACGAAATTGGCGGGCATGTAGAAAAATCTATTTCGCCGCTGGAACAGTGGCTGGAATTAAATCCGCAGGATAAAAATGCGAAACGGCTGTTGGAGTCGATAAAAGGTAAAACCCAAAAGAATTAATGAAGATATTAAAAAATACGATTAAAATTCTTATTTCTGCAGGGCTTTTGGTGTATCTTGTTTATCGGGCAGAACCGCAGAAAATAATCGATGTTTTAACAACCGCCGCCCGGGCAAATGGTTTTGTTTACCTGGCGGCGGCTTTTTTCTTTGAGCTTCTTGCTATTTTAATCATGGCATTGCGCTGGCAAAAGCTATTAGCCGGATATCGGCTTACGGTAAGGCTGGGCCGCCTGATTGGCTTTTACTTAATCGGCTTGTTCTTTAATAATTTTTTACCCACCAGTATCGGCGGCGATGTGATTCGTGTTTATAAGGTGGTGGACGAGACCGGCGATCGTACCAGCGGGTTTGCCAGTGTCATTATCGAGCGTATTATGGGCATTGCGGCAACGCTCCTCATTGCCATTGTTTCCCTCTTTTTTATTTCACAGCAATTTCACAGTAAAAAACTGATGGCGGCCTCCATTTTGCTTTTCTTTTCTATTTTCGCGGCTTTTGCTTTTATTATTGTGGAACGTCCTTTTAAACTTTTATTGCGCTTGTTTGATAAGCTGACTTTTTTTAGTATCGGAGAAAAAATCAATAAGCTGCTGGAAGCGATTCACTATTTTAGTGAGAAGCGCCGGATTTTACTCTATGTGTTCCTTTACTCACTCGCTTCACAGGGAACCATCATTATTATGAATTTTTTTCTGGCGCTGGCGTTTAATATAAAAATTGATTTTATGTTTCTTTCTATGGTTATTCCTGTTACTTTTGTACTGACTATCTTACCCTCTATAAATGGGGTCGGAATTCGCGACCTGGGCTTTGTAAGCCTGCTGGCACGGGTTGGGGTAGGTAGCGCGGCGGCGTTATCGCTTTCGTTCATGAACCTGGTCGTCCCGATGGTAATTTCTGTTGCAGGCGCCGTTTTATTTGTTGTTCAAAAACGTAATTCAAAAGGAGACGATTATGACGTACTTAAAACAATCTCTTAAACCGCTGGTACTGTTATCGCTCTTTTCCAGTCTGTTTTTTAGCAATTCCTGTAATATTAAACCAGGTACTCTAGGCGCCCAATACCGTATTTTTGTCGTAGCGGATTCAGCGCTCTGGCAGAAGGTTGAACCGCAGGTGCGTGCCGTATTCGAAAAAGAACTGGTCACACCGCATACGGAGAAAAGTTTTTTTATTACGATGGTTTCCCTCGACAAACTCAATGCACTGAATGACCGTATGAATGTATTTTTTATTGGGATTCTAAACGGCGAGGGCGCCGTGGATCGGTATCTCACCAAATATATGCCGCAAAATTTTAAGCAGGGGGTAGAAAACGGAAATTATTTTTATTCCTTTAATAAAGATATGTTTGCCCGGGACCAAATCAGCCTGATTATGATGGCTAAGGACGAGCAGGCTTTGTCTGCAAACCTGGAAGCAATGAAAAATGAAATATACCGGAAGTTTACGGAAAAATATTATGCCCGTCTAAAAAAAACGATGTTCGAACGGGATGAAAACACATCGGTACAGGAATATTTGAGTACACATTTTGGCTGGAGTATAAAATTGCAGCAGGACTATTTTATTGCCGAAGAAGACCCGGATGCAAGATATGTCTGGCTGCGCCGTATTCGCCCCAATCGCTGGATTTCCATTTGGGAGACAGAAAGCAATTCAGACAGCTTAGCGTTAGATACACTCAAACAGATTCGTACCCGGATGGCGCGGAAATATTACCAGGGCGATATTGTGGTAAATGAAGATCTCTCTCTTGAAAACGTTGATTTTAACGGTTTCACCGCACAGAAGATGACCGGTCTGTGGCAAAACGATTCTCTTATCGTCGGCGGGCCGTTTCGTTTATACACCTATAAAGATGCCGGACGGGCAAAAAGGTATTTTATCGATATTGCTGTTATGGCGCCGGGTGAATTAAAAAAACCGTACCTGGACCAACTGGAAGTAATGGCGCATACATTTCATACGGTTGAGTAAGAGTACGAATCTTAAAAACGGGCAGTACCTATTTTTAATACCGACTTGCTTTATATTTTTAAAAGTATTTAATTAAAGGTCTGTTTAGTACAGCTCCAATGTGAGCAAAGAAAATAAGATTAAAAGGAATATGAATGAGCAGAGTTCTCATTTTAGGCTCAAATGGATTGTTGGGCCAGGCAATGCAGCATAAATTTAGTCGTTACCACCAGGTAACCGCCACCTCGCTTGAAGAACAAAGTTATCTGTCGGACACCAGGCTGCCTTATATACAGGCCGATTTGACCAGCCGCGCCGATGTGCGCAGGTTGATTGCGAAAGCAAGCCCGGAAATTATTATCAATACAGCGGCCTATACAAACGTAGATGGATGTGAAGAAGAGCGGGAAAAATGCTGGGAGGTAAATGTCCTGGCTATGGAAAATGTCCTGGAAGCATCCTATGTAAAAAAACCGATTATGGTACATATTTCCACAGACTATGTTTTTGATGGTGAGCAGGGCAGATACCGGGAAACGGATTTACCGAATCCACGCGGCAATTATGCCCGCAGTAAAATGGCGGCCGAAAATATTTTAAACGGCGCCGATTTCGAATATATTATTGCCCGTACCCAGGTGCTCTATGGAACCGGAGAGAAAATTCGTCCCAATTTTGTTACCTGGTTAATTGAAAGCCTGCGTGCGAATAAAGCGGTTCAGATTGTAACCGATCAAACGGGTAGTCCGACTTATGCACCCGACCTAGCCGAAGCCGTATACCGTCTGCTGGAAAAAGAAACCTATGGGCTGTTTCATGTCTCCAGTCCCGATATTTTGACCCGTTATGATTTTGCCTTACAGGTTGCCGATATTTTCGGGTTGGATGCGTCTTTGATTCACGAAACCACCACCGATAAACTGCAGCAAAAATCACCCCGTCCGATGAACTCTTCGTTTATTCTGGATAAACTATATAATAATATCAACTGGCAGCCCCGTTCCACGGTGCAGGCGTTGCAGCATATGAAATCGGAAATGGAAAGATAGATGATTGATCCGGCAAAGGTGGTAATTGTTGTTCCCACCTACAATGAAATTGAAAATGTCGAACGGCTCGTGGAGGCCGTGTGCGGTTACCAGCCGGGAGTAAATATTCTTTTTGTGGATGACAGCTCCCCCGACGGAACGGCAGCACTTATAAAAAAAATGCAGCAAAAGAGAGATTGCATTCATTTGCTGGAACGTCCTGTTAAAGAGGGATTAGGCCGTGCATATATTGCCGGATTTAAAGTTGCGCTGGAAAAGGGATTTGAATACATTTTCGAAATGGACGCGGATTTTTCCCACGATCCGAAAGAAGTCCCCAATTTTCTGAAAGCAATCGAAACGAATGATTTGGTACTGGGCAGCCGATACATCAAAGGGGTAAATGTTGTCAACTGGCCGCTGCGCCGTCTACTGCTTAGTTATTTTGCCAACATGTACACACGGATTGTGACCGGATTACCCATACAGGACGCGACCGGCGGATTTAAATGCTTCCGGCGTGAAGTTCTGGAAAAAATTGATCTTGATACAATTGAGTCAAATGGTTACGGATTTCAGATTGAGCTGAGTTTTAAGGCCTGGAAAAAAGGTTTCCGGGTAAAGGAAATTCCAATCATATTTGTTGATCGCCAGTTTGGTGAATCGAAGCTTTCTAAAAATATCATGTGGGAAGCCATCTTTTTAGTATGGAAACTGCGTCTTTCCAGTTTAATTAAATAGCGGGAAAACTTATGGCTCTGAAAACACATAAATTCGTCCTGGATTTTGAAAAACCGGTCGTCGAATTAGAAGATAAAATTATCGAAATGCGTGAATACGCGCAATCTGCCGGAGTGGAATTGGAAGACGATATAAAGCGGCTGGAAAAGAAAGCCGGTTTGCTGCGCAAGCAAATCTATTCCAATCTAAACCGCTGGCAGCGCTATCAGTTGGCCAAACATCCCCTGCGCCCGTACACACTGGATTATATCAGCGCTACGACCAGCTATTTCGAAGAAATGCACGGGGATCGTTTCTTTGCTGATGATAAGGCCATTGTCGCCGGATTTGCGCAAATGGAAGAATTCTCTCTGGTGATTGTCGGCCAGCAAAAGGGTCGCGATACCAAGCAAAAACTCCACCGTAATTTTGCCATGGCCAATCCGGAAGGATACCGTAAAGCCATGCGTATTATGGAGCTGGCGGCTAAATTTCACAAACCCATCGTTACTCTGATAGATACGCCGGGAGCGTATCCGGGAATCGGCGCCGAAGAACGCGGGCAGGCCCAGGCCATCGCGCACAATCTGTTCCAAATGTCACATCTTCCGGTTCCTATCATTAATGTAATCATAGGTGAAGGCGCTTCGGGCGGAGCGCTGGGCATTGGGGTTGGCGATCGCATTTTGATGATGGAAAATGCCTGGTATTCTGTCATTAGTCCCGAAGGCTGCGCGGCTATTTTATGGAAAGACGCCGCGTTTGCTCCGCAGGCAGCCGAAGCCATGAAGATTACCGCAAAAGATGCAAAAGACCTGGGGGTTGTGGACGAAGTGATAAAAGAGCCGGAAGGGGGTGCTCACCTGGATATAGCGGAAGCGGCCGGTTATGTGAAAGAAAGCATTCTGCGGCACCTGCGGGAACTTATAAAAATCCCGGCAGATGAGTTAATTGACCAGCGCATTGAAAAATTCAGTAAAATGGGTGAGTGGAAGGAATGATTCAGTACGAAACCCGTTTCAATGTACGCTATGCCGAAACCGATCAAATGAAATTTGTACACCATTCCAATTATATTGTCTGGTTCGAAATGGGACGAATTGGTTTGATGGACAGCGCGGGTATTTCCTATGCCGGACTGGAAAAACAGGGGTACCTGATGCCGGTATTGGAAGTCGGCGCCCGCTATCTGAGGCCGGCCCGCTTTGGGGATGAGCTGACCATGAAAACGATCCTCCCGCAAGCACCGGGAGCTAAAATAAAATTTGAGTACCAAATATTTAATGCCAAAGAAGATCTGCTCTGCACCGGCTTTTCACTGCATAGTTTTATGAACCGTAACGATCGTGCCATAAAGCCGCCTAAAGAATTTCTTCTTAAATTTAAGGAATATTTTTAAAATGGTTGAAAAAGAACTGCTCGATATTTTAGCATGCCCTAAATGCAAAGGCGATCTTGAATACAATGAGCAGGACGATACACTTGTCTGTCAAACCTGCCGTCTGATTTACCGGGTGGAAGACGATATACCAATTATGCTGATTGATGAGGCTAAATCCTTCTGATCGATGTGTGGGCAATGCACTTGACAAGTTGGATTTCTGCTTTTATATTCTGCATACTTTTTATTGAATAATTGGGAGCTGGCCTATAAGCCGTTTGTTAAAGGTACTTTTTTTATAATTAAGAGATAGTTTTGTCTGCCTTTAATGAACATTCCCGGATCAATATATACCGGTTAGTAGATTGAAGCAGTCAATCTATTAGCCGGTTTTTTTTTAGGAGGATTTACAATGAAGAAGATTATCTTATTTTTACTGTTAACAAGCGCACTCTTTATCGGGACCAGTAATCTCTTTGCCCAGGGCGAAGCGGCGCTGCCCTTTTTGCAAATAGCGCCCGGCGCGCGAAACGGCGGCCTCGGTGAAGGCGGTGTCGCGCTGGTGAATGATGCGACCGCTATTTTCTGGAATCCCGCAGGTCTGGCTTTTCAGTACGAAGATCCGGAAACGCAAAAGAGGGGGCAGGTAACCTTTATGCATTCAAAGTGGCTTCCGGCCTTTAATTTCAATGATCTTTATTACGATTATATGGCGGCGCGTTATTCCTTTGATGATTTGGGGGTGCTGGGCGCCAGTATTACCTATCTGAATCTTGGAATCAATATTCATACGGATGAAGAAGGAACCGAGCTTGGGACGTTTGATTCCTTCGAATATGCCATTTCACTGGCCTATGCGGCAAAGCTTGCCGAAAATATTGGCGTCGGAATAAATGCAAAAATTATTCAGAGTAATCTCTCCAGCGTATCGGTTGGAACGGAAAGCGGAGACGGCCGTGCAACGACAGTTGCCGTTGATGCCGGTGTGTTGTGGACGCCAGGATATAAAATCCTGAAAAACCGTCTTAATCTGGGAATGAATCTATCCAATTTTGGTCCGCATGTAACCTATATCGATCAGAAACAGGCCGACCCCATGCCGACTAATTTTCGTATCGGTTTGGCGTACGATGCTTTCGATGACGGGTTTAATAAAATCACGGTTATTTATGATTTAAACCGTTTGCTGGTACGGCGGTATACCGATAAAAATGGCGATCCCCAGGTAGACGGTGTGTTTAAGGCGGTCTTTTATTCCAGTTGGGTGGAAGGAAGTATCTCGGACCGTATCAGCAGTTTTACCCAGTCTTTTGGCGTTGAATATAAATACGGACAAATTATTGCCATTCGCGGCGGTTATTTTTATGAAGATCCGCATCACGGGGATCGTAAGTTTATGACCTTTGGCGCGGGTATTAATTACAGTATCTTTAATTTTGATTTCAGCTATATTAATGCCGAAAAAGATCATCCTCTTGCCGGAACCACGCGGTTCTCACTGGGTGTGAATTTCTAATATAAGGGAACTTCGGTTCCCTTTTTTCGTGCGGTTAAACAGATTTTAATCCGGCAGAAATTTCGTATAAATCAATCTGCCTAAATCCCTTTTGCGGGATTGCTCTGTACCGTTAACAAAATTCATCAATGCAAACTGGAGAACAGACGGAGTGAAATCAAAACACATCGTTCTGCTGTTGTTATTTTCTTTAACCCTTGTATATGCGCAACCGGAGCCGGTAAAAATCTGCGCGCTGCGGGTTGATTTTACCGAAGATCAAAGTAGCCTGACCACCGGGAACGGCCTGTTTATGATCGATACGCTCACACAGGATAATTTTGCTATCGATCCTGCTCCGCACAATCGTCTGTATTTTGAAGATCAAATTCGCGCGGTTGCCCATTATTTCGAATCCGTTTCAGGCGGTAAACAGGAAGTTAGCGGAACTGTTTTCCCGCTTTCCTCAGACAGTGCTTATCATTTGCCCCATCCCATGGGCTGGTACAATCCTAACGGCACGGATGAACAGAATAATCTGGGATTAGCCAGGCTGCTCTCGGATGCGGTCGAAGCGGCAAAAAACAGCGGGGATGTAGATTTTTCGGACTTTAATCTCGTCGTTGTCTTTCACGCCGGCGTTGGTAAAGATGTAGATGTGGGCTACGATGAAACACCCCAGGATATCCCATCGCTTTTTATCACCCCCGCTTTTTTAAAAGAAGCCTTTGGGGAAGATTTTGACGGAATTGATGTTGGGCAGAATAAGAAAATTACGTCCGGTATCATTCTCCCCGAAACAGAAAACCAGGATGGTCTGTCCCTTGCTCTTACCGGTATGTTTGCCGCCAATTTGGGCAGCGCTCTCGGCTTATACGATTTGTTCAGTCCGTCAAAGCAGCGAACGGGGATTGGTCGCTTTGGGCTTATGGATATGGGCTTAATGAATATGAACGGCCTGATTCCTTCGCCGCCCGGCGCTTTTTCACGTCACCAAATGGGCTGGGATAATGTGCGGATTTTAAAGAATCCGCAAACGGATGTAGCCGTTCGCCGGCTTGGAACAGAAGACGACGGAACCGCTTCCCTTGTTCAGATCCCCATCAACGAGGATGAATATTTTTTAATAGAATACCGCGGCGACAGCGCCGTGAATCTGGATTCTCTGTACGGGCTTTTATTAGATGGACGAACAGAGCTGCCCACTTATTTAGAATTGCTGGAAACTTACTTCCCTGATCAGATTGTACGCGGCCAAAGCGGCGTGTTGATTTCTGTGCCCGATTACGACTGGGGCATTCCCGGTGCGGGACTCTTGATTTGGCATGTTGACGAGCGTGTAATTGCGGAAAAAGCAGACGGTGGAAGCATCAATGACGATCCGTTAATGCGGGCGGTGGATATCGAAGAAGCCGATCGCGCGCAGGACATCGGTCAGAAATATCCCTTTCCCGATTCCCGCGCCGGTATCGAATTTGGCTGGTTTGCGGATTTCTGGTATAAAAATAATCCGGCGTATCAGGATGGGGTTTTAAATGAATTTTCCGATTCCTCTTCTCCGAATACGCGTTCAAATTACGGCCGGTCGGCTTCGCATATTACCATCAATAATTTTTCGGATAACCGGGGTACGGTAATGACTTTCGACTATGCGCGCGGCTGGCTGGAAGAATCTTTTCCCATCGCTCTTTTTCCGCAAAAGGCAAACAGTGCGGCGCTGACTGCCGGAGCCGTGGAAGGAAAGGAACAACCTTTCTTTTTTGTCACTGGGGACAACAATGCTATTTATGCCCTGAATTCCCGTGGAGAAGGACTCGTGCACAGCACCTCCGTTTTATTTTCCCTGGGTGCTGCTTTTAATAATCAGCCGTCTCTTGTTTTGGCGGATTTTGATCAAAACAGTAAGTATGATCACTTATTTGCAGCGGGCGGCGATAGCCTGCTGGGCTTTGACCTGCGAAGCGGCGCTTCCGTTTTTAAACATGGTTTTACAGCGCCGGTTGTTTCCGGCCCGGTCGCTTCCGCCACAGGAGTAGTGGTGGGATGCGCCAATGATTCGCTTTATGTATTTAATTTTGATGGGTCCATTACGGATACGTACCGTCAGGAAGCAGGCGTTACGGCGCTTTTATTAGACGCGAGTGGCAAACCGGTTATTTTTGATGGATCTGCCTCTTTTGCTGCGTTACTGCCATTGTTTGAGAATGAAACCAATTTGCTGGTATATGATCCAACCGTACAATATATTAAAATTTACGATTATCCGGCTATGACGCTTCGAACCTCCTGGACAACAGTGCTGCAGCCGGTTGGCCCACCCGCAGTGGTTGATGTGGATGCCAACGGCGTGTATGATATTGTTTTCAATCAGCCGGATGGGATTTATGCCTATAACCGTTCCGGGTTTTTGTTAAATGGTTTTCCCCTGCGTCCGGATTTAGCAGATGTAGAACATCTGATCGGCAGTCCGCTTATTTTAGACGCCGATGGGGATGGAAAACTCGATTTTATCGCGGCAACGGACAAGGGCAGCATCGTTGGTCTGCGCAGCAACGGCAGAGCGCTAAACGGATTTTCGCTCACAACGGGAGGTAAAATCAACGGAACACCATTTATATTGAATATGGATGAAGACGCCGCGCTGGAAATTGCTGCGCTGAATGCATCCGGTTCACTTTATGTATGGCAGTTGGATGGCGCGGAGGACGCTGCCTCCGTAAAATGGACATCGGTATTTAATAATCCGGGGCATAATCTGCGTATTACCAAAGCGCTGCAGCAGCAATCGCAGGGCAGTACAATTTTGCCTGCGAAACGGGTTTATAATTATCCCAATCCCAACAGCGGCAACACGACTACCATTCGCTATTATTTGTATGAAGCAGCGAAGGTCAATATCCGTATTTTTGATGCTTCCGGTATGCCGGTGGATGAATTTACGGGGCCCGGACAGGCCGGGGTAGATAATGAGATAGAGTGGAATGTGGCTGATATTGCTTCCGGTGTGTATTTATGCCGGGTTAAAGCCGTATCCGCTTCCCGCACTGAAAGCCGCATTATTAAAATTATGGTTGTACATTAATGAAGTTAATTTATAAAAGCAGAGTTAATATTCCGGAGCATTCCCCGTTTTGTTATTCCCGCGCCTGCGGTAATCTAACGAAAGATTCCGGATATTCTCCTGTAAAAATCCTGATTCTGTCTTTTATGCTGCTTCTCAGCGCAGCACTTCCGTTACAGGCCCAGTTTATTGATTACAATCATCCCGAATTGCGGTGGAAATCATTTGAAACCGAACATTTTATTGTGCACTTCCCCGTAGGTGCCCAACGCACGGCTTTAGAAGTATCTAAGATAGCCGAGGAAATTTACCCCCATGTCACGGGCATTTATAATTACGAACCCGCTAAAAAAATACAATTCGTCATCCGTGACACCGATGATTATTCCAATGGCGGCGCCTATTTTTTGGATGATAAGGTTGAAATCTGGGCGTCCAATCTGGATTATATTCTGCGGGGTACAACCAACTGGCTTCGGAATGTGGTGACCCATGAGTTTACCCATATGATTTCCATCCAGAAAATGATTAAATCCAACCTGACCTTTCCCTTTGGGTTTTTACAGTACATTTCTTATGAAAAAGAAAAACGCAAAGATGTGGTACGGGGATTCCCGTCCACGGTAATGGTTTATCCCGTCAGCTCCATTATTTTACCGGTCTGGTTCGCGGAGGGAACGGCTCAGCACCAGGTGAACGGCAGCCGTTACGATTACCGCGATCCGCACCGTGAAATGATCCTGCGTGATCGGGTGCTGCACAACAATTTACTGACTTACAACGCGATGTCGGTTTTTGGTAAGGGCAGCATAGGGAACGAATCTTCGTATAACCAGGGGTTCTCGTTTATTAATTATTTGAGTAACCGTTTTGGTGAACACATTTTAAGCGATATTACGCGGCAGGCTTCGAAATGGGATGAATTTACCTTCGAAAGCGCCTTTAAGTCTGCGGTACATTTTCCGGTGGAAAGTATGTATGCCGCCTGGAAAGATTCGCTGCAGAAAACCTATATGGCACAGACCGCGCTTATTCGTAAAAACGCGCGTACAGGCATTCCGGTTGAGCAAAAGGGCAGCGCCAACTTGTATCCCATTTGGTCGCCCGATGGAAAACAGATTGCCTATGTTTCCAATAAAGGTGAAGATTATATCAGTAAGAACAGCTTGGTCTTGTACAATTCGCAAAGCGGAAGCAAAGAAAAACTGGCTTCTGGAATCACTTCGTCTCTAAGCTGGTCGCCGGACGGCCGCTGGATTGCCTACGCCCGCCAGGAACGTAACCGGCATCACTCGTCCTTTAATGATTTATTCCTGTACGATTTACAACAGAAAAAAGAAATCCGTCTTACCGAAAATATGCGGGCAAAGAATCCCGATTTTAGTCACGACGGAAAACAACTGACCTTTATTACCGCAGCCAACGGTTTAACCCAACTGAACGTTTTAGTGCTTCCGGATTCTATAAGGGGAGAAATGAACGGCCGGGTCTGGTTTAACCGGGAAACGGGTGTGTTAAGTCATGGGAAAAAACAGGATGGACCACAATGGCGTGAAGCAGAATTTGCCGGAATAAAAATCCGGCAGCTACTGGCTTTTGAAAACGGACGTCAGATTTTTCATCCGCGCTGGTCCGGCGGCGACAGCCTGATTGTATTTGATACCGCGGTGGAATACGGTCGCAATCTCGGTGTGTATAATCTTAAGAGCAACACGTTTAAGCTTTTTATGGAAGCCGAAGAGGAACTGCGCTATCCTTTTTTTCAGCCCGGTTCTCCCTGGCTCTATTACGCATCCAGCGCAACCGGAATTTATAATATCTACCGCCGCAATCTGCAAACGGGTGTGACTGAATTGCTCACCAATGTCACCGGCGGCGCCATGATGCCCGCGGTGAACCGGCAGGGTAATTTGGTTTATGCGTTGTATGACAGCAGCGGGTACCGGATCTATAAAATGGATCAGCCCCAGCCGCTGGACCCAGCAACGGCCGTTTATGATCCGCAGTATATTGCCCATATTCCACAAAAGAATTTTAGCAATGTGCTGGATTCGATTCCGGAAATTCACGATTACAAACAGATGTTTACGGACATGCACATTCTGCCACGTCTCTGGGTTGATTACGGAACGTTTAAACCGGGTTTTTTTGTAACCTCATCCGATGTGCTGAATAAATATAATTTAACGGCCGGCGCCGCGGCCAATTCCGACTTTGATTATGACCTTTACGGTTATTTTGAGGTAAAGGAAACCGAACCGACCCTGTTTCTTGAAGCGTACAATATTTCCCAGACGATTAAAGGGGACACCGTGTGGGATGTTCAGAGTAACCAGGTGGATAATGTAAATATTTACAATAGTGATATTCGTTTTAATCTGGCCGAGGTACATGCCGGATTATCGATGCGATTTTTTGATATGCTCGATTTTAAGGCAGCCTATATCTGGCGTAATTACGGGGCTAAAATCAGCCAGAATAGTTACTATAGTACTCTTAACAACCAAACGACACCGGCGCATGGTACCTTTCAGTACACCTATTTAAAAGGGCATGCTTTAGAGTGGAGCCTGACAGCCAATCATCCGCATGCCGATCGCAACCGGGATATTAATCCCAGCGGCGGGTACTATCTGCACTTTGTACACAGTCTGGAATATAATGAGTTTTTAAAGAACCTGGCACTGAGCTACATCAATGCGGAAAACTTTCAGACCTATGTGTTTAACCGGGTCGAGTTAGATGCGGAAAAGTATTTTCGAAATCCGCTTTTTCCAAGTCACAGCATTGCCCTGCGCTGGCGCGGGGGGATGATTGACCGCAAGACGAATGATTTTTTTAATTTATACGCCGGCGGGCTGATTGGTATGAAGGGCTATTCTTATTTCAGTATCGAGGGACGCTATAAAAGCATTTTAACTTTGACGTATCGTTTCCCGCTCTGGCAGCATATGGATATGCGGCTGGGAAATCTGAGCCTTGATAAAATGTATTTTGGCGTTTTTTACGATTGGGGAAATGCCTGGAATTCGAACCGTACGTTACAATTTAACGATTTTAAGCGCGATCTTGGTTTGCAGCTGCGGATGGATGCTTTTTCCTATTCCTTGTTCCCGACACGCTTTTTTGTTGAAGCCGTCTATCCGATGGACAAGGCACAGAATTTTGATGGCTCCAGGGGGTACACCATCACCTATCCCCGCAAATGGCGTTATTATTTTGGGCTCTTGTATGAATTTGATCTTAGAGAGAGAATGGGCAGTTTATTACGCAGAATGCGCTGATTTCTGTCAATATTTGCAATTATTTTAGGATGAGCTATGAAAACACTGATTGCTTTATTCATCTTCATTTTGTATGCAACCGTTTCGGCGGGTGACCTGCAAAATCAAAAAACCGAAAGTCCGGTAACCTATAATACCTCCCGCTTTGTTTTATCTCAGCAGGCGCAGCAGGATGAGCAGGAAGAAACACAAAAGAGCATGGAAGAAAAATCCGGTATCAAAGCTGCCCTGATGTCAGCCGTGCTCCCCGGAGCGGGTGAGGTGTATGCCAAAAGCTATTGGAAGGCCGCCCTGTTTGCGGGTCTGGAAGTTGCTTTCTGGACCGGGGTTGTTGTTTATACGGGCAGAGCGGATGATAAAGACAGTGAAATGCGCCGGTATGGAGATACCCATTGGAGTGCGCAGAAATACTGGTCTAATGTATACCGCCGCGCCAATGCCGACGGCAAATGGACAGGCCGCAATCTGTATCCTGATAATAACGAACAGCTTGACGAAGGCGAAATTGCCGATAATATGGAAGCTCTTCAGGCTGCCGAAACAGCTATTTATTCCCATTCGCTTCCCAGTACCAAAACGCAGCAATACTACGAAATGATCTATAAATATCTGCATCAGTTTGGCGTAGGATGGGATGATGTGGTGGACGAATACGGGAATCCCTATTTTTATGACACACAGGGGAATTATAAGTATCCCACGTCTAATGTAAAAACCTACCGTGGAATGCGTAATTTAAGTAATGATTTATATGGTATTGCGGATAAAATGGTGATGCTGGTAATGGTAAATCATTTGGCGAGTATCTTTGATGCGGCTTACACGGTTAAAAAATATAACCGAAAAATAAACTATTCTTTTCGTATGAAGCCGCTTTTTAACGGTTCGGGCTACACGAATACGTATGGATTTAATTTTACCTGGTAATGTTATGAAACGTCTATTCTTGGTTTTAATAATTTTTATAAGTTTTCCGCTTTACGCGCAGGAAACAACTCTTTCTCACGAAAAGCATAACACGTTTGCGGCGGGAAATGGATTTCATTTTAAAGCAGATACCAGCAAACAGGCCTCTTTTCAAAAAAAATCACCTGGCGTCGCTTTGATAATGAGTTTGATTTTACCGGGAAGCGGCGAATACTATGCCGGAAGTAAACAGTACACGGCCTGGTTTTTAGCCTCTGAGGCTTTGCTCTGGCTGGGTATGTACGCGAACGATGCTTATGCTGCTAATCTGACCAAGGAATATAAAAGTTTTGCGGCACTGCATGCCGGGGTGCAGACTTCGGGAAAAGACTGGCAGTACTGGACCAATATCGGAAAATACGACGATATTTATAGCTATAACGATCAACGCCGCCGGCAGCGTTTGTTTGACGATGTTTACGAAGAGAATGAAGCGAATTACTGGTTGTGGGATTCCTATAAGCACCGCATTACCTACGACAGCAAACGCATAACTGCCAACGAGGCAGCTGCCCGCGTGATCTACTTTCAGGCTGCTGTGGCGCTTAATCATCTGGTCAGCGCCATTCATGCCATGTACCGCGCCCGTATGCACAATAAAAACCGGGATTCCCGAACGTCCTGGAATCTGCAGTTTGACAGTGTGCCTCAGGGATACGCCCAATATGCGTACCGGGCCAACCTCACCATTCATTTTTAATCATTTCTGTTTTTGTAGAAAGTTATAAAATGATTTCAGCCCGTGAAGCGGCTTTTAATATTGTCCTTCAGTTTGAGCAGGAAAAAGCACGCCTTGATATTTTGCTTGCCGGGGGACTGACTGATTTTAAAGCGGATCCCCGCAGCCGCCGCTTTGCCCGCAACCTCAGTTCGGGTGTGATTCGCCATCTGCTATATTTGGACTGGATTGCCCGGCAGTTATACCGGGGCAAATTTAAAAAGATGTTAGGCAAAACTAAATCTTTGCTGCGCCTTGCCCTGTATGAAATTATTTTTATGGATGCCGTTCCCGCCCGCGCTTCCCTCAATGAATATGTCAATTTAGCTAAAAAGAAACTGGGCTTTAAAACCAGCCAAATGGTAAACGGAATTCTGCGCAGCTATTTACGACAAAAGGAAGAGTTGCAACCCGGAAAAATAATTGCTGATCCTCTGGAGCGTATTAGTGTTCTTTATTCATTTCCTTTGTGGATGGTACAGCGCTGGGAAAAATACTGGGGTCTGGAAGAAACAGAGCGCCTGTGCCGGGCTATAAATGAGCCGCCGCGTTTTGATTTACAGATTAATACGCTGGCAATTTCGGTTAGGGATTTTAAAAATATGCTGGACCGAAACGAAATTACATTCCGGGAATCCCGCTATTTCGATAACATGGTAACAGTTGAAGATTTTCATGAAATTATAGCGCATGGCTGGTTGGAGCAGGGGTTCTGTTCGGTACAGGATGAAAGCGCCGCCATTCCGGTTCATGTCCTGAATCCGCAGAATACAGATTTAGTACTGGATATCTGTGCTGCTCCAGGCGGGAAATATTTACAATTATTACAGAATAAGCCCCAAATGGCGGTGGCCGCGGATATTGATTTACAGCGTTTAAAGCGGGTCAAGGAAAATGTTACCCGTCTAAAATTACCCGGTGGATATTTTGTCTGTGCCGATGGACGAAACCTGCCTTTTAAAACGCGCTTTACAAAAATCCTGCTGGACGCCCCGTGCAGCGGTCTTGGAGTGATCCGCAAACATCCCGATATTAAATGGCGCCGCCAACCGGAGGAGCCCGCCTCTTTTTCAATTCTACAGCAGGAGATTTTGCAATCCGCAGCAACACTTTTAAAGGTCGGCGGTCAAATGACCTATTCCACTTGTACTATCGATGAAACGGAAAATGAAGATACCGTAAACGCTTTTTTGAAAAACGATTCAAATGGTATCTCCATTAACCAGCCCGCGGAAAAATTTAAACCCTTTGAACAGGGGAGATTCCTGCGTACATTCCCACAGCACCACAACACAGATGGCAGCTTCTGTGTTCTTTTTCAAAAAAAATAGGATAATGTTGCCAAAAGGTACTTTTTTTATTACATTCTGCGGTCATAATCAGAATGAAGTAACGCCGGTACAGAATGCTTGAAGACTTAACACAGAAGCTAGAATCCGCCTTTAAAAGGCTGCGTGGACACGGAAAATTAAGCGAAGAAAACATTGCCGAATCCCTAACAGAGATTCGACGCGCTTTATTGGAAGCAGATGTTAATTACAAAGTCGTTAAGGAATTTGTAGCTTCCGTGCGTGAAAAGGCCATCGGCGAAGAAGTAATGCGTTCGGTGACACCCGGTCAGCTGGTTGTGAAAATTGTGCATGACGAAATGATTCGTCTGCTTGGGGGAACGGCAGCGCCCCTTAAATCTGCCGGGATTCCGCCTACTATTTTAATGTTATGCGGACTCCAGGGCTCCGGTAAAACGACGTTTGCCGGTAAACTGGCCCTTCATTTACAGAAGAGCGGGCGCAAGCCCATGCTGGTGGCGGCAGATGTGTACCGGCCGGCAGCCATCGAGCAGTTAAAAGTTTTAGGACGCGGTTTAAATGTGCCGGTGTATGACGAAGGAATCGGAGACCCGGTAAAGATTGCCTTTAATGCCATCGGCGCGGCCAGGCAAAAATTTTGCGACACGATCATTCTCGATACGGCGGGACGTCTGCACATAGACGAAGCCATGATGGATGAGCTCGTGAAAGTAAAAAGCCGTGTTCGGCCACATGAGATATTGTTCATTGCAGACGGAATGACCGGGCAGGACGCCGTCAATACCGCCAGCGCGTTTGCAGAGCGCCTGGATTTTAACGGTGTTGTGCTCACAAAAATGGATGGTGACACTCGTGGTGGCGCTGCCCTTTCCATAAAAGCGGTAACCGGAAAACCGATTAAGTTTTTGAGTATCGGTGAAAAACTTGAAGAACTGGAACCGTTTTATCCGGACCGCGTTGCCTCCCGAATTTTGGGGATGGGCGATGTGGTTACTCTGGTTGAAAAAGCCCAGAGTACCCTGGATGAAGAAAAAGCAAAAAAACTTGAAGCGAAGTTAAAAAAAGCTGAATTTGATCTGACCGATTTCAAAGATCAGCTGCAGCAGATTAAAAAGATGGGTTCTTTGGATTCCCTGCTTAAAATGATTCCCGGTGTCGGGCGGCAGCTCGGCAATGCACAGGTGGATGAGCGGGGTCTGGTTCGAACGGAAGCGATTATTAATTCTATGACCGTTGAAGAACGAACTAATCCCAGAATTTTAAACGGAAGCAGACGGAAGCGGATTGCCCTGGGCAGCGGGACCCGGGTTCAGGATGTTAATCAGCTTATGAATCAGTTTCAGCAAATGAAAAAAATGATGAAACAAATGAAAGGCAAATCTTTTAAAGGCTTCGGTGGAATGCCTTTTGGGATGGCTTAAGATTAAAGTAATGGAGGTTTTGAATTGGCAGTTAAGTTAAGATTACGCCGGATGGGACGGAAAAAGAAACCGTACTACCGTGTCGTAGCTGCAGACAGTCGCGCCCCGCGTGACGGCCGTTTTATCGAAATTGTTGGTACATACAATCCGCTCAGCAGTGAAGCCCAGGTTGAATTGCAGGAAGATCGTGTTTACTACTGGCTTGGAAATGGTGCGCAGCCGACCGATACCGTAAAAAATTTATTTCAGAAAAAAGGCCTTTGGCTTAAATGGGATTTAATGCGAAATGGCGCTGACGAGGCAAAGATAAATGAGGAATTTGCAAAGTGGGAAGCGCTGCAGGCCGAACGTGAAGCGCGTATTGCCGCCGGTAAAGAAGACGAACTGAAAGCGAAAAAAGCCGAAGAAGAAAAAGCTGCCGCGGAAGCGGAAGCTGCTGCTCAGGCCGAAGCCGACGCTCAGGCTGCAGCCGAAAAAGCTGCCGCTGAAAAAGAGGAAGCGGAAAAAGCTGCTGCTGCCAAAGAAGCTGAAAAAGCAGAAACCGTCGAAGAAACTCCGGTTGATGAAGCTCCTGCGGAAGCAGAAGCCGCATCGGATACTCAGGATGAGGCAGAAGCAAAATAAGGGAATATTAAGCTGAAATTGTTTGAAACCTTAAATAGTGCGAAATGGCTAAATATTGTTATTCCCAAACGGAGGAGGCACGCAGACATGAAAGAATTTGTTGAATTCATCGCGAAGCACTTGGTTGACAAACCTGACGAAGTAGGAGTTGCGGAAGTGGAAGGCGAACGTGTGACAGTTTATGAGTTACGCGTTGGCGACGGCGACCTTGGGAAGGTTATCGGAAAACGAGGTCAGACAGCAAAATCAATTCGGACTCTGTTAGCTGCTGCTTCAGCAAAAGCAGGCAAACGCGCCGTCCTCGAAATTCTTGAATAAAAATGTATTTAGTTGGGAAAGTGCTTAAACCCCGTGGTTTAAAGGGCGAAGTAAAAGCAGAAATCATCACCTCTTTCCCGGAACATTTTAAAAAGCTGAAAACGCTTTTGATTAAAGCAGACAGTGTGTGGCAAACCTACCCGCTGTCTCAGGCAAAGCTGGCGAGTGGCTATGTCTATCTAACATTTAAGGACATCCATTCGGCAGATGAAGCAGAGCGCCTGCGCAATGCGGAATTATACATTGAGCAGGAG
Organism: Calditrichaceae bacterium; assembly: GCA_024763405.1. Lineage (GTDB taxonomy): Bacteria > Calditrichota > Calditrichia > Calditrichales > Calditrichaceae > JANTFQ01. Next base: position 2,743 of record JANTFQ010000002.1, on the reverse strand, counting down.
CAACTGACCAATTTGAGTGAAATGGAATACTATATTCACGATTTGGTTGGTATCGAAGTGTTTGATGATGCTGAGCGCCTGGTTGGAAAATTGATAGAAGTAGAATCATATCCCAGCAGCGATGTATATGTGGTGGAAGCGCCGGACGGAAAATGCCACATGATTCCGGCTATAAAAGATGTGATTAAACAGGTAGATATTAAAAGCGGCCGTATGACTATCCATGTGATGGAAGGGCTGCTGGAATAACGTTCTTTGATATGCGTATTGATATTATCACCGGTTTTCCCGGAATTTTAGAAGCGCCGCTTAATGAGAGTATCATTAAAATTGGGCGTAAAAAAAAGATTGTAGAGATTAATCTTTACGATCTCAGAGATTATACCGATGATCGGCATCGTACCATCGACGATTATCCGTACGGTGGCGGTCCGGGAATGGTTTTAAAAGTGGAACCCATTGTACGCGCGCTGCGGGATATTTTTAACGAGATGCCCCGGGAGGAAGCCCGGATTTTGCTTCCGTCTCCACGGGGCCGGACGTTTAACCACAAAGCAGCCGTCAGCCTGAGCCTGGATAATCATCTCATCTTTCTTTGCGGACATTATAAAGGCATCGACCAGCGTATTCACGAATTCTTTGAGGTGAATGAAATCTCCATCGGTGATTATGTTTTGAGTTCCGGTGAAATTGCCGCGCTGGCAATCGTGGATTCTGTGGTTCGGCTTTTACCCGGTGTGATTAAGGATATCGAATCGGCCTGGAGTGATTCTTTTTCGGAAGATTTACTGGACGCACCGTATTACACCAGACCGGAAGACTACGAAGGAAAGAGCGTGCCTAAAATTCTGCTCTCGGGCAATCATGCAGATATTAGTAAGTGGCGACAGGAAATGCGCGAAAAAGATACCCGGGAACGACGTCCGGATTTATATGAAAATTATCAGAAATCAATAAAATAAAAACAGGAACAGAAAATGGATATGTTACATACAGTTACAGCAAATCAGTTGCGCACCGATTTACCTGAATTTCGTGCGGGTGATACGCTGACCGTACATGTACGTGTTATCGAAGGCGACAAAGAGCGTGTTCAGGTTTTTCAGGGTGTGTGCATTAAACGTAAAGGCGGCGGCATTAACGAAACCTTTACCGTGCGCAAAATTTCAAACGGCGTTGGTGTGGAACGTATCTTCCCCCTTCATTCACCAAGGCTGGCAAAAATTGAAGTTACCCGCCGGGGCCGCATTCGCCGCGCAAAACTCTATTACCTGAGAGACCTCAAAGGTAAGGCAGCACGTATTAAAGAGTTATAAAGCAAACGCCGGTCTTCACCGGCGTTTTTTATTTACAGGGTACCGTTTCTATCCGGGACCTATCCTCCTTTTACATAACCGAATGATTCGGACTCATTTTCATTCTGCTTGCGCTGAATCAGAAAATTTACGAATTTCAGTTATGCTTAACGATAAACCACTATATTTTCGGCTTTTCATTTCTATTACGCTTTTACTGTCCGTAGGCTGTGCCACACGCCGGGCTCCGGGCGGCGGCCCGATTGATCGTATCCCTCCCACAGTGATACAAACAATTCCGGCTAAAGATTCACTGCACATTTCCCTTGAAACTTCCGAAATCGAAATTCTGTTTTCCGAACGGATGGAGCAGTCCAGCCTTAAAAGCAGTCTCTATATTTCGCCTCCTCTTGCGTATGAAATAGATTGGAAAAACTGGGAAAAGGTTCTGCTTCATTTAAAAGAAAACTTGTTGCAGGATCAGACCTATGTTATTTCCATCGCGCCCGGGGTTCAGGATCTGCATAAAAACAGTATGGCGCAGAGTTACCAGTTTGCTTTTTCTACCGGAAACAAACTCGATAGGAATAGTATTTCAGGTAAGGTGTTTGGGCTTAAAAAGGGGCAGGCGGTTAACCTGTTTGCCTATATTCTTTCCGATACGTCCGCTTTTCGCCCTTCTCAAAATAAACCCTTGTATGTATCCAAATGCGGGACCGACGGCAGCTACCAACTGAGCTATCTGAAAAACGGACAATACCGGGTTTTGGCAGTGGAAGATATGAACCACAATCTGCTTGCGGACGCGGATTTTGAATTGGTGGGTATCCCGTTCCGCGATGTAACGCTTGATGCGCTGCATCCAAAATCCGGCGGGGTGGATTTCTTCCGTTTAATGCGCAGTGACACAACGGCGCCATCGGTGCTTGGTGTTCGTCCGTTGTTTGATAAAACGCTGCAAGTTCGCTTGAGTGAACCCGTTCTTCCGGACAGTATGTTTTCACTTTCCGTTACGGACAGTGTCTCAGGTGATACGCTATCCGTTTTGGATATGCGTCTCGATGATGACTTTAATAATGTTTTAACCCTGTTTACAGGTCAGCCCGATAGCACTGCCACCTATAAAATCACACTACCGTTTTTACAGGATAGTACGCTCAATCGCAATGATTCGATTCCTGCTCTCTATTTTCATCCTTCTTTAAAACAGGATACGGTACAATTTCGTCTTTTGGATTTTATTCCAAAGGACAGCACGAAAAATATACCACTTCAGGCAAAAATACAGCTTCAGTTTTCACAAGCCGCCGATCGTCAGGCACTGTCGTCTGCTTTCCGTCTCTCTTCGGAAGGCGGGAGAAATGTTTTGGGAAGCTGGGAATTTCCAACGGTGAAAAAGGCGCTATTCACACCAGGCGAACATCTTCAACCGGATTCGGCCTATAGGG
>JANTFQ010000001.1 GCA_024763405.1 Calditrichaceae bacterium | reverse complement strand
AAGGCCGGCGTTAAGGACAGTTTCTTTGATTTGGGCGGTCATTCGATGATGGCCACACAGGTAGTCTCACGTATTCGCGAAGAGTTTGATGTGGAAATTTCGCTGCGCACCTTATTTGAAAAACCAACCGTGGAAGGAATTGCCCTTTCCATTACAGAGGCCCAGGCCGAATACCAGGATAGTGACGAACTGGAATCGATGCTGTCCGAAATCGAAGATTTATCCGATGAAGAACTCGAAAAACTGCTAAATGATGAATAGGAATTTCAAAATTTATTTTTAATCGCAAGGATGATGCAAGATGTCAGCTATACACAAACGATTGGCCGGACTCTCTCCGGAAAAGCGCGAACTGCTGCTAAAAAAACTTCAAGCGCAAAAAAAACCGGATCAAAAAAACAGACGGATTACGAAGAGAAAAGAACAGCATCGGTACCCTATTTCATCTTCACAGATGCGCTTGTGGTTTATGAACCAACTCGATCCGGATTCGGCCTTTTATAATATTCCTTCGGCGATTCGGTTAACGGGCAATATCGACCTGGAAATTTTAAGAAAAAGTATCCATGAAATTATCCGCCGCCACGAAGTATTACGCGCCGGTTTTATGACCAACGAAAAAGGCGAAGCGGAACAGATTATCGTTTCTAACTATAAAATTGATATTCCTAAAATTGACATTAGCAACACCCCTGCCGCGCAGATGGATCAGCGTATACAGGAATTATTAAAAGAAGACGCTGCCAAACCTTTTGATTTGACGAACCCGCCGCTGATTCGATCGTTCATTTTAAAAATCAAACCAGGCCAGTATGTACTCAGTTTGGACATCCATCATATTGTCACGGATGGCTGGTCTATCGGAATTATTATAAATGAGATTATTTCCAATTATCGAATTCTTGTAAAGGAACCACAAACAGAATTACCCGATTTGCATTTGCAATATGCGGATTATGCCGCCTGGCAGGCCGAACGAGCTGTTGGAAACACCATCGAGAAACAGCTTCAGTACTGGAAAAATGCTTTATCGGGAATGCCCGATTTTTTAGATTTATATACGGATTATCCCCGTCCGGATTTCCAGACTTACAACGGCCGCCAGCACCTTTTTACCATTAAAAAAGCACTGACCGAAAAGATGCGACGTCTGAGCCGTGAACAAGGAGTTTCCCTGTATGCTCTGATTATGGCTGTTTTTCAGGTATTCCTGCACAAAGTCAGCGGGCAGGATGATTTTGGCGTTGGCGCTCCCATTGCCAACCGCAACCGGGCCGAGATTGAATCCATCATTGGATTATTCGTAAACACCGTTGTCTTACGGGCTGATTTTAGAACGGATATGACCTTTGCCGAATTGATACAGCGTGTTAAAAATGATGTAATCACCGCTTCCGACAATCAGGATGTGCCCTTCGAAAAAATTGTTGAATCCGTTTCAGGCGCTCCTCAATTAGGGCATTCCCCGCTCTTTCAGGTGATGTTCGATTTACAAACGGTACCGTTTGAACGTGTTACAATGGATTCGATTACGCTCGAAATCGTTGATATTGAAGTAGAAGTCGCCAAATTTGACCTGTTGCTTCTGATGCTCGAGCATGAGGACCATATCAAATGTACCTTTGAATATAACCGCGACCTGTTCTCGGAAGAGACCATCAGTCGTTTTAGCAGTTATTTCCATACCTTACTCAAAAATGCACTCAACAATCCAAGTGAGAAAATATCCAATCTTTCATTGATTTCCGAGAAAGAACAAACACGCATTTTAACCGAATGGAATCAGACCGCTACAAATTATCCGGCCGACTCTTCCATTCCCGAATTATTTGAACAGCAGGTTGCAAAGACACCGGATGCGATTGCAGTTCGCTATGACAGCCTCAGTTATACTTATAAAGAATTAAACAGCAAATCAAATCAACTCGCCCATTTATTGATTGAGAAAGGGGTGGAGCCCGGTCATCTTGTTGCTCTTTATATGGAGCGCTCGATGGATATGATCATTGGTTTCCTTGCCATCTTAAAAGCCGGAGCAGCTTATGTTCCATTAGATATCTCTTATCCAAAGGACCGTTTATCATTTATCCTCAAAGATACCGAGGCCTCATTATTACTTACAAAAACGGAACTTTTGGACGATCTTCCCGAAGGCAGCGCCGTTTCTTTGGCTATTGACAACGACCAATTACTTGCCGATTATAGTGCCGAATCACTTGCCGTATTATCTAAACCTTTAGATCGCGCCTACATTATTTACACTTCCGGTTCAACCGGAATTCCAAAGGGTGTTATCGTTCCCCACCGGGCAGTTATTCGTCTGGTTATAAATACCGATTATGTACGTATCAAAGCAAATCATAATATTGCTCAGGCGTCAAACGCTGCTTTTGACGCTGCCACTTTTGAAATCTGGGGCGCTTTACTAAACGGCGCCAGGCTCGTTGCTATTCCAAAAGATGTGATGCTTTCCACACAGAGTTTTATTCAGGCTTTAAAGGATAAGGAAATTAGCCATCTTTTTCTAACAACCGCTCTTTTCAACCAGATTGCCGCTGAGAATTCCTCCGCATTTAAAACACTGGATACCGTAATGTTCGGCGGAGAAATGGTGGATCCGTCTTCTGTTCGAAAAATAGCGCTCTCAGAACCACCACAAAATTTATTACACGTATATGGTCCTACGGAAAACACTACTTTTTCTACCTGGTATAAAGTTAAAAAAATTGCTGAAACAGACACAAATGTGCCAATCGGGAAACCAATCGCGAATTCAACGATGTATGTATTCAATAAAAAAATACAGGTAGTCCCAATTGGCATCCCGGGTGAATTATATGTGGGTGGCGATGGCCTCGCTTTAGAATATTTGAAACGGAAAGAGTTAACCGCCGAACGTTTTATAAAAAACCCGTTTGACCCTTCCGGCAATTCAATGCTGTATAAAACCGGCGACCTGGTACGCTGGCTTCCGGATGGAAATATTGAATTTCTGGCCCGTATCGATCAGCAGGTAAAAATTCGCGGGTTTCGGATTGAACTGGGAGAAATTGAGTCCGTTTTAAAAACAAATCCTCTGCTTAAAGACGCCGTGGTTTTGGCGCGCCAGGATAATCCTGGTGACAAAGTACTAACGGCTTATATTGTTCCCAATGAAAAACAGGAGATAAAAACATCTGTTCTACGTGCTTTCCTGCTCGAAAAACTGCCCGATTATATGGTTCCTTTTGCCTGGGTGGAAATGGACAGCATTCCGTTAACGCCAAACGGGAAAGTGGATAAAAACGCTTTGCCTGCCCCTGGTCACGCACGTCCGGATATGGAAGCCCAATATACGGCTCCCCGAAATAATCTAGAGCAATTTCTGTCCGAGATTTGGGGCGAAATTTTGACGATTGATAGAGTAGGAATCCACGACAATTTTTTTGAACTGGGCGGAAATTCATTAAAGGCCGCTGTATTTGCCAACCGTTTGCAAAAAGAATTTGGCGAAGTGACCCATGTAAGCGTCGTATTTAAAGCGCCGACCATCGCCGAGTTAGCCGGATATATTGTTAATTATTACCCGCAATTGACCCGCGAACGTTTCGAATTAGACGAATCGGTTCATCAACTTTATAAACTGATTGACGTCGCCGAAGAAGTAGTGCATAAAATCGGACAACCACAGATTGACACTATTCGAAAAATCATTACGCCTCTGCCGCAACGTACGGAAACAGATTCTACTAAAAACCCTTCAGCCATCTTTGTTCTATCCCCGCCGCGTTCCGGTTCTACCCTGCTGCGCGTGATGCTGGCCGGCAATCAAAAACTTTTCTCCCCGCCGGAACTTGATTTGCTTTCTTTTAACACAGTGCGGGAACGCAGGGAAGCTTTTTCAGAAGAAGGCCTGGAAATCTGGTTGGAAGCAACCATCCGCGCTATCAAGGAATTAAAACAGACCGATGTGGATGAGGCACGCCGGATTATGGATGGTTTTGTGGCGCAGAATATGAGCGTAAAAGAATATTACCGCACATTGCAGGAATGGATGGGTGACCGCATATTAGTAGATAAATCGCCCACTTATCCTTTTGACCCTGAAATTTTAAAACGTGCGGAACAGGACTTTACTCAGGCTAAGTACATCCATTTATTGCGGCATCCCTATGCCATGGTGTATTCTTTTATCGAAGCTAAACTGGATCAGAATTTCTTTCGTTATGAACATCCTTTTACCCGGCGGGAACTGGGTGAATTGATCTATATTATCAGTCACCAAAACATAAATCGCTTTTTACAGGATATTCCCGATGAACGAAAGATACGGTTACGTTTTGAAGATCTATTACTCGATCCGTATAACGAAATGCTGCGAATATGCAATTTTATAGACATCGATTTTGAACCGGATATGCTGAAACCCTATCAGGGTAATAAAATGACAGACGGGGTGAGTAAACATTCTCAGATGGTGGGCGATTTTAAATTTTATTTACATAAAAATATCGATACCAGCGTCACCGATCGTTGGCGTGAACATCATAAAAATAATTTTTTAAGCGATATAACCTGGGAACTGGCTAAAGCGTTCGGCTATCCTGTGGAAAAGAATATTGCCCATTCTCAATCGACTGCCATACAAGGCATCCCGGTCATTCCGCGAACAGACGAGCTGCCTCTTTCCTTTGCTCAACAGCGTTTGTGGTTCCTGGATCAAATGGAACCAGGGAATCCACAATACAATATTCCGGGAGCTATTCGCCTCAAAGGTACACTCGATGTCGAAAAGATGTTGCAGGCTTTAAATCTTATTGTTCAGCGCCACGAAAATCTTCGTACCATTTTTCGCAGCTCAGCAGAAGGAAAAGCATCGCAGGTTATTTTACCGCAATTAAAATTGGACTTACCGGTCGTAGATTCTGCCGGTGTTTCGGATAGCGATCTCATTCTACGGGCCAATCAGGAATCTGCTAAACCGTTCGATTTGAGCAAGGCGCCGTTGATACGAGCCAAACTTTTTAAAATTTCCGATCAGGAATATATACTGATGATTACGGTGCATCATATTATATCCGACGGCTGGTCTGTCAATGTACTGGTTAGGGAACTTTCACTTATCTACAACGCGCTGATAAAAGACGAACCCATTCCTTTGACTCCGTTACAAATTCAATATGCCGATTTTGCAGCCTGGCAACGTCAGTGGTTAAGCGGTTCGCGCCTGGAAAACGAAATGACGTTCTGGAAAAAACAGTTGGATGGCGCTTCCTTCTTTTTGGAACTACCTACTGATTTTCCCAGACCTGCTATGGTTTCATATCAGGGAAAACGGTTGGTGCATCGTGTACCGGATGCCCTCTACCAACAACTGAATCAACTGAGTAAAGAGCACGAAACCACCTTATTTATGGTTCTGCTGACAGCATTCGAAACCCTACTCTACCGCTATTCCGGCCAGGATGATTTTACTATCGGGACGCCGGTGGCAAACCGTAACCGCAGAGAAATTGAACCATTAATTGGCTTTTTTGTAAATACCCTGGTGTTACGCAGTACAATAAACAAAAACCGCTCATTCCGGCATCATCTACGGCTGGTCAAAAAAATAGCAATGGACGCTTTTGACCATCAGGACATGCCCTTCGAAAAATTAGTGGACACACTCCAGCCGGAACGGGAAATGAACCATACGCCACTCTTTCAGGTTATGTTTTCCATGCAGCATTCGGATATTCAGGAAATACATTTAGAAGAACTCTCTTACTCCCCTTTTGCCATTGAAACAGAAACCGCTAAATTTGATCTGAATTTAGAAATTATTGAGCATACCAATCGCATGGTTGCCATTCTGGAATATAAAACCAGCCTGTTTAAGGAAGAAACCATCCAGCGAATAATGGGTCATTTTACCACGCTTCTTGAATCCATTGTCCGAAATCCTGATCAAAATATTTCCGAGCTGCCTCTGTTAAAAGAAGAGGAACAGCATAAAATGCTCGTTGAGTGGCGTCCCGCTATGCTTGATTACCCGACCGATAAATGTCTCCATCATCTGATTGAAAAACAGGCCAAAATACAACCTCAGCAATTTGCCGCAGGCATTAATGACGAAACGCTGAACTTTGAACAGTTGAACGCCCGCGCCAATCAGGTTGCTTCTTTTCTATTAAAATCCGGGGTAAAACAAGAAAGCATTATCGGCATTTTAATGGAACGCTCCACCGACATGATTGTCAGCATGCTGGCCATCTGGAAAGCCGGCTGCGCCTATCTGCCGCTGGATCCGGCCTATCCAGAGGAACGGCTCGATTTTATGCTTACAGACGCCCATGTTCCCTTTCTGCTGACTCATTCCGAGACCGTGACTGATTTAGCGTTAACGAATACGCGCGTCATCGCTCTGGATACGGTGGGAGCGGAAATCTCAAATGAATCTGTTCAAAATCCAAATTTAACGCAGAGTACAGACAGTCTGGCGTACATAATTTACACCTCCGGCTCCACCGGAAAGCCCAAAGGGGTTATGATTTCCCATAAATCAGCTTTACACCTGGCAGAGAATTTAAAGCAAACCATTTACAGCTGTTTTGGAAATACAAAATTAAAAATAAGCTTAAATGCACCCATACCTTTTGATGCATCGGTTCAGCAGATTGTGATGCTGGCACACGGCCACGGATTACAAATTATTCCTATGGAAACACGAGGCAGCGGTGATACGATGCTGGACTATATCCGAAAATATAAGATCCAAGTTCTGGATTGTGTACCCGCACAGCTAAAATTACTATTAGACGCTGGATTGCTGGATGCTGATGAATGGAAACCGCTGGCGGTTCTGCCCGGCGGCGAAGCCATCGACGAGGTAACCTGGAAAAAACTGGTCGACTCGAAGGACATACTTTTTTTCAATATGTACGGACCGACCGAATGTACGGTTGATTCCACTATTTGTAATGTACAAAGCAGCCCACTGCGCCCGGTCATCGGAAAACCTGTTTCAAACGCGCGCTTTTACATCCTGGATCAAAGCGGGCAGCCGGTTCCTGTCGGAGCCGCAGGCGAGTTATACATCGCCGGAGACGGGTTGGCAAGAGGGTATTTAAACCGTCCCGAACTGACTGCCGAAAAATTTATAGCCGATCCGTTTTGCAAAGACAAAGCGGCGCGTATGTACAAGACCGGCGATTTAGTGCGCTGGCTTTCCGACGGCAATGTAGAGTTTCTCGGCCGGGTGGACCATCAGGTAAAACTGCGCGGATTCCGAATGGAACTGGGCGAAATAGAATCCCGTTTGAGGGAACACGAATCGGTAAAAGATGCGGTTGTTCTTGTGCGCGAAGTAAAAGAGGGCGACAAACGGCTGGCCGCCTACCTGGTTGCGGAAAGGGACAAAAATATTGAAATACCTGAAATACGCAGCTTCCTGAAAGAAACTCTGCCCGAATATATGGTGCCCGCTGCTTTCGTTACTTTAAACGCTTTTCCACTATTGCCCAACGGAAAAGTAAACCGTCGGGCGCTTCCAGAACCGGAATTTGACCGTTCGGATTTGGGAACTGAATTTATCGAAGCTTCCACGGATAAAGAAAAAATTCTTAGCGAAACATGGAAAGCGGTTCTTGGCATCGAACAGATTGGCACGCGGGATAATTTCTTCGAGCTGGGCGGCGATTCTATTTTAAGCATCCAGGTGGTGGCCCGCGCCGGCCAGGCCGGTTTACGCATTACACCGAAGCAGATGTTTGAAAATCCGACCATTGAGAGCCTGGCCGCGGTTGCTGAACAGACCAAAAGAATAGAAGCCGAACAAGGTACTGTTTCGGGTCCGGTGCTTTTATCTCCTATCCAGATTGAATTTTTTAATCAGAATCATCCGGAGCCCTGGCACTGGAACCAGTCCCTCATGTTAGAAGCGGCCGCTTCCGTGGATGAAACGATATTATCTCAGGTTATCAAAAAAATAGTGGAACATCATGATGCACTGCGATTACGCTTCTGGAAAACCGATCAAATCTGGCAGGCAAAAATTGAAGAGAAAGAAGAATCGGATTTGATTTCTATATTTGATTTATCGAAATTAGAGGAGCCTGCTCAGTCAGAAAATATTCATAGACAGATTTCTAAATTACAAAGTTCACTAAATCTTGAGACCGGCCCTATTATTAAGGCAGCAATTTTTAAGCGCGGAAGCGGAAAAAATGACCTCATTTTCATTGCAGTCCATCATCTGGCGGTCGACGGTCTTTCCTGGCGCATTTTGAGTGAAGACATGCAAACTGCATACGGACAATTAACGGCAAACGCCGAACTGGTTTTACCGGCAAAGACCACTTCCTTTAAACAATGGACGGAAAAATTATCGGCTTACGCGGATAATAAAAAATTACAGGAAGAAATCCCCTATTGGAACACGCTGGCTGAAAAGCGCTTTGATAAATTGGTTCCTGATTTTCCGGATGGTGAAAATACAGAAGCTTCTGCAGCCGTTGTTTCGACTGTTCTGGATGAAACGGAGACCGAATATCTGCTGCGGGGTGCGCATACGGTTTATAATACGCAGATTAATGATATTCTGCTGACCGCTTTGATTAAGGCCTTTAAAATCTGGAGCGGTCACAGCAGAATCTGGCTGGCGATGGAAGGTCATGGACGCGAAGATATTATGGAAGAGGTTAGCCTGGCCCGCACCGTTGGCTGGTTTACTAGTATGTATCCTGTTTTCCTGGATCTTTCACAAATGAGCGAAACCGGAAAATCCATTATCGCTGTTAAAGAGCAATTACGCAATATTCCGAACAATGGCATTGGTTTTGGGATATTAAAATACCTTAGGAGTGATTTCTCTGAAAAATTAAAAGCTTTACAGAATCCCGAAATTGTATTCAATTATCTCGGACAATTCCAGCCTGATTCGGAGGAATTAAGCCTGTTTAAACCTCTGGCTGGTTTTAATGATGACGAACGCAGCCCCAGGTCACGTCGCAGTTATCTGCTCGAAATCAGCGCCAGTATAAAAGGGAAAAACCTTTTAATTGATATTATGTACAGTAAGAATCAATTTAGAACAGAATCCATTAAAAAATTTCTAGCCCTTTACGAAGGGGAATTAATTAAACTCCTGGCCTTTTTGAAAAATGACGCCGGCGGCGTATATACACCGTCAGATTTCCAGGACGTTGATTTGAATGAAGAGGCTTTAGAAGATCTTTTTTCTGAATTAGACGAGGATTAATATGGCCGATGTTGGAAAACGACTTGCTCAATTATCTCCGGCACAGCGTGAAGCTTTATTAAAAAAATTACAAAAATCAGGCAAAACCGTAAAGCGGGAAAAAATAGAAAAGCGGGAAAACAAGCAAGACTTTCCTGTTTCTGTTCAACAGAAGCAATTATGGTTTCTTCAACAGTTAGCGCCCAGCAGCTCCTTCTATAATATGCCGTCTGCTTTAAAATTAGAGGGAAAAACAAATATCACTGCCCTCGAATTTGCTCTTAATTCCGTTATCAGACGGCATGAAGTGATGCGGTCCTATTTTTGTATTGTGGATGGAAAGCCAGTTCAAAAAATTCGGTCAGAATTAAACCTTAAAATTGAATTACATGATTTTTCAACAATCCCAAAGGATAATATCGAGAAAAAAATACGGGATTTTTTAGCATCCGAAATTCACAAACCTTTTAATCTGGAAAAAGGTCCATTAATCCGCAGTTCAATCCTGCGTGTTTCGGAAACCGAACATATTTTACTCATCAATATGCATCATATAATCGCCGACGGATGGTCAGTAGGCGTCATAATACCAGAATTTTCTTATTTTTATCAGAATTTTAAAACACAAGACAAGATCGATTTACCCCCTTTGTCTCTCCAATATGCTGATTATGCGCAATGGGAGCTTAATTGGTTAAAAAGTCCACAAAAAGACAAACAAATGGACTATTGGAAGAAACAATTAAAAAACTGCCATCCTGTTTTAGATTTTCCCTTTGATTATCCCCGGCCCGCTATTCAAACCTTCACTGGTTCGCATATTAATTTTGAAATATCCAAAGAACTCACTTCTGCGCTAAGGGAGTTTTGTCGTACGCAGGATGTTACGCCATATATGGTTTTATTAGCTGTATTATTTTCACTTCTGTATCGCTATACAAACCAGGAAGATATCAATGTAGGCACTGCAATGGCAAACCGAGACCGGCCGGAAATTTCCGGGCTGGTTGGTTATTTTATGAATACTTTGGTCATGCGTTCCTATCTATCGGACGAGCAAACGTTTAATGCGCTTTTACAACAGATAAAAAATACAGTTTTGGACGGCTTTGCTAATCAGGATTTGCCTTTTGAACAAATTATTGAAGAATTACATCCCGAACGCGATTCCAGTCGTTCTCCTTATTTTCAGATTTTATTTTTACTCCAAAATGCCCCGAAGCCCAAAATGGAACTTCTGGACCTTTCTCTTTCGTTGATGGATTTGGAAATTGAATCCGTAAAATATGATATTACGCTGACCATAGAAGAAAGCGAGAACAAATTATCAGGAAGGATAGCATATAATACAAGCCTCTTTAAAACAGAGACCATCAGAATTTTTAAAGACCTCTATCTTCACATTCTGAAACAGGTGCTTCATAATCCTCAGATTATGGTAAACCGAATTTGTCTGCTGGACGAGAGTCAAAAGCAATCGGTTCTTCAAAAATGGAACCAGACAGACAAAGCCCTTAACACACAATCATTAATACATACTCTATTTGAGCAAACCAGTAAAACAATGTCTGAAAAAACCGCTGTGGTCTACAGAGACACTTCACTAACTTTTTCAGAATTAGATAAAAAATCCAGTCGATTAGCCAGGTTTTTACAAGAACAAGGTGTTCAGATCGAAACCCCTGTCGGCTTATATACCGCGCGTTCTATCGATATGTTCATTGCCTTATGGGCGATACTGAAAGCCGGCGGTACCTTTGTTCCTCTTAATCCCGCTCAGCCACTCGAACGTACCCGTTTGATGATTGAGGATGCAAATATTTCCATTATTATCACGCAGGCTAATCTCGAAAAAGAGCTTCTGGAACTCAAAGTAAATCCAATTTTAATCGACGGCCAATGGGATCAAATTGACTCTGTTTCTGAAACCTATATTAAAAGAACGCTTCATCCTGATAATTTAGCCTACATCATCTATACGTCCGGCACTTCGGGTCAACCAAAGGGAATCGGCATCCGTCATTCTTCCCTTTTAAATCTATTTTATGCCTTACAGGATAAAATCTACAAGCATCAACAACACCATTTAGACCTTAGCTTAAACGGACCGTTAACATTTGATACCTCAGTGAAACAATGGATTCAGTTAGCGAATGGCCATACCCTGCATATTATTCCCGAAGAAACCCGCCTGGATGGGAATGCGATGGTGGAATTTATCCACACGCATAAAGTGAATTCCTTAGACTGCACCCCGTCACAATTAAGCTTGATGATTGAATCCGGTCTTTTCGATAAGAATAAGCACCAACCCGCTATTGTTCTGGTTGGCGGTGAGGCCATCGGAACCAAATTATGGAATATATTAAGAACGAATACCGATATCACTTTTTACAATGTTTACGGGCCAACCGAATGCACCGTAGATGCGGCTATTTTCGCTTTCGGGAAGGGGGCAACAGAAACTTCTTCCAAACCGCTCATTGGTAAAGGAGTAAACAATACTCAGCTCTATATTCTGGATTCCCGGTTGCAGCCTGTTCCGCCTGGTATCAGTGGTGAATTATGTATTGCCGGAGCAGGTTTGGCCCGTGGTTATCTTGGAAAGCCGGAATTAACGGCGCAAAAATTTATTCCAAACCCCTTCAGTTCCGTTCCAGGAAGCCGTCTGTACCGCAGTGGTGACCGTGCCCGGTTTTTACCGGATGGGAATATCGACTTTTTAGGACGTGTGGACCGGCAAATAAAACTGCGGGGATTCCGAATCGAACCCGGCGAGATAGAAGCCGTTATACGAAAACTTCCTGAAATTAAGGATGTTGTCGTTTTAACATTTAAGCAAAGGCTTTGTGTATTTTTTATTCCGGAGCATAAACAGGAAATTGATCCTGCCATTCTTTCTCAGAAGATACAGGAATTTCTTCCCGATTATATGATACCGTCCTTTTTTATTCCAATTGAGAAGATGCCTTTAACCGAAAATGGGAAAATCGACTACCGCGCATTTATAGTACCAGAAGAAATGGAACTGCTACGTCCCGGTTACCAGGCGCCCCGAAACGAACTGGAAACCATTCTTTTACATATATGGCAAGACGCCTTGCATCTTAAAAAAATAAGTGTTTTTGACAGTTTTTTTCAATTAGGCGGCGATTCCTTAAAAGCGGCCTATTTTATAAACCGAATGCAGAAACAGCTTAATGTGGACCTGAATGTAGCTATCATGTTTGAATTGAAGCACATTGCAGGCTTATCCCAATATTTAATAGAGAATTTTCCAGATTCTGTACTTGAATTTGTGCAATCAAATTTACATCAATCTAAAATTAGTAAGGCGTTCATAGCCAAATTAAAAGAATCCTCCGAGCAAGTTATAAATAAGCATTCTGCCTATCTGCCTTTTGAGAGGATCGAGAGAAACACGACACTCGAACTCTCTTTTGCTCAGCAGCGTTTGTGGTTTCTGGATAATCTGGAACCCGGGAAAGCGAATTACAATATTCCCACAGCCCTTCGTATTCAAGGCAATTTAAGTGAAACGTCTCTTGTCAAAGCCCTGCATGCCCTGGTACAAAGACATGAAAGTCTGCGGACGGTTTTTAACGCAGAAGACGGAAAAGCCTTTCAAACCATTCTCGACTCTGTTGACTTTCAAGTCTATCGCCAGGATTTTTCGGAAATGCCTTTAAAAAAGGCCGAAACTGCGGCTCTTAAATACTGTAAGGAAGAATCGGTAAAGCCTTTTGATTTGACGAAGGGACCGCTCTTCCGATCGGGTTTGCTTAAACTGGCTAACGAAGATTTTATCCTGATGCTAAACATGCACCATATTGTTTCGGATGGGTGGTCCATTGGAGTTATCGTAAAAGATATATTGGCATTCTATAGCACTTTTTCGATGAATATTAAACCAAAACTTGAACCACTGGCATTTCAATATGTCGATTACGCAGCGTGGCAACGAAAATTTTTCAGCGGTGATGTATTAAACCAGGAAATCGATTTCTGGAAAAAAGAATTAATGGACGTCCCGGAATTACTGGAACTTCCCACCGATCGTCCGCGACCATCGATACAGACATTTAAAGGCGATCGTATCCGTTTTGACTTAGGTAAAGAACTAACCACGCAAATAAATGCACTAGCGGCAAATGTACAAACCACAGCATTTACAGTGCTCATGACCGCTTTTCAGCTATTGTTATACCGGTATTCTAATGAGGAGACGATTGTTGTCGGAACTCCGGTTGCTAACCGTACCCGTCCCGAACTGGAACCGATGATTGGTTTTTTTATTAATACACTTGCAATCCGGGGAGATTTTTATCCAAACCAAACCTTTTCCACTTTATTAACGCAGTTAAAAAAACGTACAGCAGATGCATTTGCACATCAGAATTTACCATTTGAAAAACTGGTTGACTCCCTGAACACCCCTCGAAGTTTAAGCCACAATCCTCTGTTTCAGGTAATGTTCGCTTATCAGCCCCAGTTTTTACAAGACAATACAATCCAAAACTTAGCATTTAAACCGGTGGAAATAGATACCGGCATCGCTAAATTTGATATAACCTTATCCATGGCCGAGCACAATAAGATTATAGGCGGCGAATGGGAATATAACACAGATCTCTTTGATCAATCAACGATGGAACGGATGCTCGGACATTTTAAGAATTTAATTCAGTCGGCTACAGAAAATCCACATTTGTCCATTCAGGCTCTTCCACTGTTAAAGGTACAGGAAACAGAACTTTTATTAAACGAATTCAATGATGTTCCCCCTGTCTCGGCTCCGCAGGATTCCTGCCTGCACACACTATTCGAAAAACAAACCCTGTTATCTCCGGATGCGCCCGCTTTAGTTTACAAGAACCAAGTATTGAGTTATGCGGAGCTAAATAAAAAAGCCAATCAGCTGGCCCATTTTTTAATCGGAAAAGGCATTCGCTCCGAATCTTTTGTGGGCTTGTCTGTCAGCCGATCTTTCGAAATGGTCATTGGGGTTTTAGGAATTCTTAAAGCCGGTGCCGCTTATGTGCCGATGGATCCCGCTTATCCCATAGATCGGTTACGCTATATGGCAGAAGATACAGGCCTGAAACTCATTTTAACGCAGAAAAAGTATACACCAACATTGAATTCTTTTCATGCAGAACTGATTGAGCTCGACCAGCAGTGGTCGAAAATTGCGGAACAATCCAGTGACAACCCGCTGACAAATGTACAACCGCAAAATATGTGCTATGTGATTTATACCTCCGGTTCCACCGGAAAACCAAAAGGAGTGCTTTTACAGCACAACACGGTAATTAATCTAGCCTATGATTATATAGATATGTTTAACCTGGAGCCTGGCAAACGGGCCATACAATATTTTTCATACAGTTTTGATGGATCTGTCGGTGATTTCTTTAAAGTATTGCTTTCGGGAGCGTCACTTTATCTGGTTGCAGAAGATGAGATGGCCCCGGAAAATGGTTTAACCAGTCTGATCCGGGATAACCGGCTTACCAATGCCATATTGCCCCCTTCCATCCTGTCTGTTCTGCCGGCGGATAAATTTCCCGATTTGCAAATGGTGGCCTCCGGAGGTGATGTCTGTACGCCCGAACTGGTAAAGCATTGGTCAAAGGGCCGTAAATTCTGGAATGCCTATGGGCCTACAGAAACATCGGTTTGCGCGACATGGTATTTAACCAACAAATTACCAGAAAATGCAAGCAATATTCCCATCGGTAAACCAATTCCGAATTACCGAATCTATATTCTGGACCCACTATTAAATCCAACCCCTTTGGGTGTCCCCGGTGAAATGTATATTGGTGGAGTAGGGGTTGCCCGGGGCTATTTAAACCGCCCCGAATTAAGCGCCGAACGATTTATTCCCGATCCGTATTCTTCCGAGCCTGGCAGCCGAATGTATGCCAGCGGTGATTTATGCCGCTATTTACCGGATGGCAATATTGAATTTTTAGGTCGTATCGACCAACAGGTTAAAATACGGGGTTTCCGCATCGAACTGGGTGAGATCGAATCCAATTTAATGCATCATCCTCAAATTAGCGACGCCATTGTTTTAGCAAAAGGTGCGCCTGGCAATAAAAAACTTGCTGCTTACCTGGTATGCCAGGGAAATGAGAAACCAACTATAAATAATTTAAAGATTTTCCTAAAAGACTTTTTACCGGAATATATGGTTCCTGCTTTTTTTATTTTTCTGGAAGAGATGCCTGTGGCTGCCACCGGAAAAGTCGATAAAAAAGCATTACCGGAACCTGAAGTCACCCGGGAACAACTGGAAAGTGAATTTGTCGCCCCTTCCAATGAAAAAGAAGAAATTCTCGTCCGCATATGGAAAGATTTATTGGGTAATGAAAAAATCGGCATTCGCGACAACTTCTTCGAACTGGGCGGCGATTCTATATTAAGCATCCAGGTGGTGGCACGGGCCAATCAGGCCGGGCTAAAAATTACCCCCAAACAGATGTTTGTAAATCCGACCATTGAAGGTCTGGCCGCCGTTGCCAAAGAAGGGGTTGCTATCCGGGCTGAGCAGGGGCTGGTTACCGGTACAATTCCATTAACGGCCATCCAGCATGCCTTTTTTAATCTAAATTTACCAAACAGGCACCATTGGAATCAGACGATGATGGTAGCGCTCGAAAATCCTCTGGATACGGGTATCCTAAAAAAAGTTTTAGGGCATCTTTTTTTTCATCACGATGTTCTGCGTACTTGTTTCAACAGTTCCAATGGATCCGTTGAAGCGGTTATTCCCGGGGAAATCAATGAAGATATTCTGCATTCAGCAGATTTATCTTCTGTAAATCCGGCACAGATGGACGCCGTGCTGGAAAAGCAGGTTACTAAACTTAAGATGTCGTTAGACCTAAGCAAAGGGCCTCTGCTGCGGGCGGCTTATTTTAAAACAGCCGTTGACAAACCGGATTACTTCTTGCTCATTATTCATCATCTTGTTGTGGATGTAGTCTCCTGGCGAATTTTAACAGAAGATTTGTTATCGTTATATAAGCAGTTGTCAGCCGGACAGCCTCCGAAACTTCCATCTAAGACGACTTCCTTTAAATATTGGGCAGAACGCATAAACCAGTACGCTGCATCGGATGCGGTCCATTCCGAATTGGATTTTTGGAATACAATAGCAGCTCAGAAAATTGCTTCGTTGCCAAAAGATAAAAACGGAACAAACACAGAAGCAGATACACAAATTGTACGCGCAGCCCTCAGCGAAGAAGAAACCGAAGCGTTGCTAAAAGAAGCGCCGGCTGCTTACCACACGCAAATAAACGAGCTTTTACTCACAGCTTTGGTACGTGCGGCAAAATACTGGCACGGCCAGGATTCTATAGTAATCGAGATGGAGGGTCACGGCCGGGAAGACCTTTTCGAAGATGTGGATATTTCCCGTACCATTGGCTGGTTTACTTCTGCGTTTCCGGTTCATTTGCAACTAAAAGGAATTGTCGATCCGGGAGAATCCATTAAAGCGGTAAAAGAACAATACCGGGAAATACCAAATAACGGAATTAGTTTCGGCCTGCTTAAATATCTAAATGAGGGCCTGATTACAAATACCATCCAGCCTGAAATCGGTTTTAATTATTTAGGTCAATTTCAGCAAAATTCGGCCGAGAATAAACTATTAGGGAAACCGCTGACTGCGCCCGGATTTGAACGCAGTCCGGATGGTGAAAGACTACATGTTTTAGAAATCGGCGGCAGCGTACTGGAAAATGTTTTCCAGATCACATTTGCTTATAGTAAAGAGCAGTACTTTGAGGAGACCATCCGTAACTGGACGTCGCAGTATCTGGATGAATTACGTGTGTTGATTCGACACTGCCAGGACCCCGAAGCAGGCGCTTATACGCCTTCGGACTTTGCGGATGTGGATTTGGATGAAGATGGATTAGGCGGTTTATTAGAAGAATTAGAAGATTAGCTTATGGCGGTCAGCCATCAGCTTTTAGTAATTGGTAATCGGTAATTGGTAATTGGTAATTAAAACAGTGAGCATATGAATAAATCTAAACAGAAAAATATCGAAGCAGTTTATCCCCTGTCTCCTATGCAGCAGGGGATGTTATTTCACACCATTCTTGAAGAAGAAGGCGGTTTGTATTTTGAACAGACCACCTTTAAAGTACGCGGAAGTTTTGATGTAGACGCATTCAAAAAAGCACTCGAAAAAACCATGGAGCGCAATCCTATCCTGCGCACTTCGTTTGTCTATAAAAAACAGGATGTGCCCCTGCAGGTCGTTCAAAAAGAAGTGGAACTGCCCTTCGCCGAACTGGACTGGAGCGGGCAAACGGATGGCGCTGTTCATACTGAAATGCTTGAAAAATTCTTAGCTGAAGATCGCGCCAAAGGTTTTAAACTGGCTAAGGCTCCGCTGATCCGGCTGGCGGTAATCCGTTTAAAGCAGGATGTCTGGCAGCTCGTCTGGAGCAATCATCATATTTTATTTGACGGATGGTCACTGCCCATTTTACTTAAAGAAGTCTTTTCCTTTTACGAGTCCTATATTCGTGGGCAGGCATTTGATCTGCCGAGGAAACGTCCCTACCGGGATTATATTTTATGGCTGCAAAAACAGGATATGCAGCAAGCAGAGCATTTCTGGAAAGAATTTTTACAGGGTTTCAGCGCTCCCAATGCAATTCCATTACTCAATTTTGATATCGATCCCCAAAAGGAAAATGCCTATCTTAAGGAAACCTTTCATCTTCCGCAGCATACAGCAGACAAACTGAACACACTGGCGCGCGCCAATCAGCTCACGATGAATACCATCGTTCAGGGAGCCTGGAGTATTTTACTGCACCGTTATACCGGTGATGAAGATATTGTCTTCGGCGCTACGGTATCGGGCCGCCCGCCGGAGTTGCAGGGGGTTGAAGAGACACCCGGATTATTTATTAATACATTGCCTGTGCGTGTGCCGGTTAATCCGCATGAATCCGCTTTAAATGTATTAACCGAAATCCAGAAACGGTCGGTGGAACTGCGCGAATACGAATACACCCCCCTGGCCGATATTCAAAGCTGGAGCAGTGTGCCCGGTCATTCTTCTTTGTTCGAAAGTCTGATCGTTTTTGAGAATTACCCCGTGGACGAATCCATGAAAAACCAGATGAGTAGTCTGGATATTTTTGATGTACATACAAATGAGCGCACCAACTATCCCATTTCACTCATCGCAGGAGCACACAGCGGTTTAAGCCTTGATATTGCGTACGACAGCACACAGTTTTCCACAAAGAGCATTAACGGAATGCTGAAGCAGATGGGGCTTATTTTAGAACAGATTGCAAACGTTCCTGAAATACGTGTACAGGATTTAAATCTGTTAGATTCCGATGACGTAAATCAGATACTTGTCAATTGGAATCAAACCAAAACAGAATACCCGGATACCTTGTGCGTGCAGCAGGTATTTGAGCAGCAGGTAACTGAACGCGCAGATGCCCCTGCCCTTGTATTTAATGACCGGCAATATACTTACGCTCAGCTGAACAGCAAGATTAATCAGCTGGCGCATTACCTGCGCGCAAAAGACCTCGGTCCGGAACAAAAAGCGGCCGTTTATCTAGATCGTTCCGTAGAATCCATTATCAGCCTGATGGCGGTGATCAAGGCGGGTGCTTCCTATGTGCCCATCGATCCGGAATATCCGTTAGAACGTGTCGAATTTATTCTAAAAGATTCGGATGCTTCCATTTGTATTTCCGATTCGAAATATTTGGAAAAGATAGCGCATTTAAATCTGCCCGGCTTAAACTGGGATAACGAGCGCGGCGCCATCGATTCAGAAAAAACAGACAACCCTGTTTTCCGTAATCATCCCGATAACCTGGCCTATATAATTTATACCTCCGGTTCTACCGGTACACCAAAAGGGACTCTGCTTCAGCACAGGGGCGCGGTCAATACGGCTCAATCCATTGGCAAAACATTTAAAATGGAACCGGAAAAACGCGTTCTGCAATTTGCTTCGATCGGATTTGACGCCTCGGTAGCCGAAATCTTTGGCGCTCTGCTCAACGGTGCGGTACTGCACTTAATCAGCAAAGATACTATTTTATCCGAACGCGGTTTAAGCGATGTTTTACGTAATCAGAAAATTTCCACAATTATTTTTCCGCCATCTGTCTTAGCCGTATTAGACCATCAAAATCTGCCGGATCTAAAGGTAGCCGGTTCGGCTGGCGAAGCCTGCACACCGGATATTGTGGCGCGCTGGGCGCCCGGACGCACCTTCGTAAACGGCTATGGACCGACCGAAAGTACCGTGGCGGCAGCCATGCTCAGTATTAAAGAAGCCACTACATTCGAACGTTCTGTTCCGATTGGGTTTCCGATGCAAAATGCACAACTCTATGTTTTGGATCCCTGGCTTCATCCCCAGCCGCCAGGCGTCCCCGGAGAGCTGCATATTGCCAGTGTTGGTCTGGCACGGGGCTATTTAAATCGTCCGGATTTGACCGCGGAAAAATTTATTCCAAATCCCTTTAGTGACGAGCCGGGTATGCGCTTATACAAGAGCGGTGATTTAGTGCGCTGGTTGCCGGACGGGAGCTTGGAATTTATGGGGCGGATCGACTTTCAGGTAAAATTGCGCGGTTTTCGGATTGAACTGGGTGAAATCGAGAACGTATTCTGTGATTTCGAATCAATCAGCGACGCCGCGGTTCTTCTGCGTGAAGATGAACCGGGACAAAAATACCTTGCCGCCTATCTTGTAAAAAATACGAAGGCTGAATTAGATCGTTCTGCTTTGCAGCGTTATTTAAAAGAACATCTGCCCGAATACATGGTACCGCCTGTTTTTGTAGAAATGGAACAATTTCCGTTAACTCCCAGCGGAAAGGTAGACCGTAAAGCGCTTCCGGTACCGGAAGATGGCGCCGGAGGAAGCACAGAAAAAATTATGCCGCGTACGCCTGCCGAGGAATTGCTGGTGAACCTGGTGCGCAGTGTCCTTAAAATTGCGGATGCCGGCGTAAATGATAATTTCTTTGAGCTGGGCGGCCATTCCCTGCTGGCCACCCAAATGCTATCCCGTATCCGTGACGCTTTTGGGGTGGAACTGCCCCTGCGTGATTTTTTTGAAAATCCGGTACTCGCCGATTTAGCCTTAAAAATTGAACAACTGCGTTTGACTGATCAGTCATTGGCCGCGCCGCCCATTGAACAGACGGACCACAGCTCGGAACTCCCTCTCTCTTTTGCTCAGCAGCGTCTCTGGTTCTTAGACCAGTTGGCCCCGGGAAGCGCCAACTACAATATCCCCACCGTTCTGCGTTTAAAGGGACAGTTGAATGTGGATGTTCTGGAACGCTGCGTTCAGGAAATTTTAAGTCGGCATGAGGTGTTGCGCACCACGTTTAGTGAACAGCGCGAAGGGCCGGTACAAACCGTCCACGAAGAAATTGATTTTAAATTTCCTATTCAGGATTTAAGCCATCTGCCTGCTGTCGAAGCGGAAGAACAGGCGCGGGAAATCGCCAAAACAGACGCCGTTACCGGATTTGATCTGGCTAAAGGCCCCTTATTCCGGGGCCGGCTGCTAAAACTGGCCGACCAGGATCATGTGGTGATATTCACCCTGCACCATACCATAACGGACGGCTGGTCGATGGGAATTTTAATTAAAGAAGTTGCCCTTTTATATCCGGCCTTCTTAGAGGGAAAACCGTCTCCCCTGCCCGATCTGCCTATTCAATACGGCGACTATGCCGTTTGGCAGCGTAACTGGCTGCGGGGTGAAGTTTTAGAGAAGCAGCTTGAATTCTGGAAAGAACTGATTGGTGAAAATCCGCCGGTTCTGGAACTGCCTACCGACCGGCCCCGGCCGGCTGTGCAGACTTTTAACGGACAGACTCTAAAACTGAACCTGTCCGCTGAATTTACGGCACAGGTTAAACAGTTCAGCCAAAAAGAGGGCGCTACCCTGTTTATGACGCTGCTGGCCGCCTTTCAAACCCTGCTGCACCGCTACAGCGGACAGGATAATATTCTGGTTGGTTCGCCCATTGCCAACCGTACGCAGTCTGCTACGGAGCAGTTGATCGGATTTTTTGTAAATACGCTTACTTTTAAAGCCGATTTTAGCAGCGTAACTAATTTTAAAGCCCTGCTTAAACAACTGCGAGAAACCACACTGCAATCGTATGCACACCAGGATTTACCGTTCGAACAGTTGGTGGAAGCTCTGCATGTGGAACGGGATATGAGCCATTCGCCCCTGTTCCAGGTGGCTTTTATCCTGCAAAATATGGACATTGAAAAACTGGAACTGCCCGATTTATCACTGGAACCATTTGAAGCAAAGGGACAAATTGCAAAATACGATTTAACCCTGACCACAGCGGAAACCGAAAACGCCATCGACTGTTATTTTGAATATAATACCGATTTGTTTAATGCAACCACCATTGAACGGATGATGCAGCATTTTCGTAATATTTTA
Source organism: Calditrichaceae bacterium (assembly GCA_024763405.1). GTDB lineage: Bacteria > Calditrichota > Calditrichia > Calditrichales > Calditrichaceae > JANTFQ01. The sequence continues at coordinate 5,709 of JANTFQ010000001.1, read as the reverse complement.
AAGGAAGTTGTGGCCAATCCCAAACAGCAGCTCAATCAATTAGATTTTTTAACAGACGAAGAAAAGCAAAATCTTTTCCAGAAATGGAATCAGACCGCTTTCGAACTCCCGCAGGAGGCCACAGTTCCCCGCGTATTTGAATCTTTTGTCCATAGGGCCGGTGATCAGACCGCGGCGCAGTTCGGAGATTCCAATCTGAGTTACAGCGCGCTGAATGCCCGTGCCAATCAATTAGCCAATCATTTATTATCCGCCGGATTGCAAAAAGACCAGATTGTGGGCATCAGCCTGCCCCGTTCTCTGGATATTCCGGTGGCCATTCTGGGTATTCTAAAAGCCGGTGGCGCTTTCCTGTCCATCGATCCGGCCTATCCCGCAGATCGAATTTCCTATATGCTGGAAGATTCCGGTTTAAAGTTTTTAATCACCCTGGAAAATATGCTGGAAACGCTTCCCGTAAACGGAACGCCCGTAATTTGTTTAGACCGGGACGCCGAAACCATTTCCAATCAAAATACTGAAAATCTTTTGCTGGATATTTCTGATGAGAACCTGGCCTATGTGATTTACACGTCCGGTTCCACCGGGAAACCCAAGGGAACAATGCTGGCCCACAGGGGGCTAATTAATTTGGCGCAGGCACAGCAAAAAGCTTTTTCCATATCAAAGACAAGTAAAATTTTACAGTTTGCTTCCCTCAGTTTCGACGCCTCTGTCTGGGAAACGGCCATGGCCCTGCTTAACGGCGCGGCGCTGGTTTTAGCCGAACAGGAAGCCCTGACTTCTGGTCAGGGATTGGCTTCGGTTCTAAAAGAGCAGCAGATTAGCACGGTTACGCTGCCTCCTTCAGTTCTGGCCGTGATGCCCCAGGAGGAACTGCCCGATTTAAAAACCATTATTACCGCCGGTGAAAAATGTACCAGCGATTTGGTAAAACGCTGGGGTGAAAACAGGCAGTTCGTTAATGCTTACGGGCCAACCGAAACCACAGTTTGTGCTTCTATGTTCGAAACATCACCATCCGATGACCGCGAACCGCCCATTGGCAAACCGATTGATAATTTTCAGTTATATGTTTTGGACGCCCATTGGCAGCCTGCCGCTCTCGGCGTTCCCGGAGAATTGTGTATCGCCGGCGCCGGCCTGGCCCGCGGCTATCTGAATCGTCCCGATTTGACCGCGGATAAATTCATTCCCAATCCTTTTGGTCAACAATCCGGATCGCGTTTATATCGCAGTGGGGATTTGGTGCGCTGGCTGCCCGACGGCAATATGGAATTTCTGGGCCGCATCGATCACCAGGTAAAAGTGCGCGGCTTCCGTATCGAACTCGGTGAAATCGAAGCGGTGTTAACCGGCTTTGATAAAATACGCGATGTGGCCGTACTGGCCCGCGAGGATAAACCCGGCCATCAGCGTTTGGTGGCCTATTATGTAAGTGAAGACGGCAATGCCCTTGATGTCAACGAACTGCGTTCCCATGTGCAAAAACAGGTACCCGAATATATGGTTCCCTCTGTTTTTGTGCATCTGGAATCTATGCCGCTTAATACCAGCGGAAAGGTTGACCGCAAAGTACTACCGGTTCCTGAACTTTCCCGGGACGCCTTAAAAACCGAGTTTGTAGCGCCGCGCAATGCGGAAGAAGAAAAACTGGCGGAAATAGTGTGTGATTTACTTAGCCTGGATAAAGTGGGTGTGTACGATAATTTCTTTGAATTAGGCGGCCATTCCCTGTTAGCTACCCAATTTATATCAAATATTCGCGAAGAATTTCAGGTGGATATTCCACTGCGGATTTTGTTCGAGACGCCCACTATTGAAGGTCTGGCCGAAGCGATTCTTAACCCGGAAACAACCCTTAGCGCTCAGGATGACCAGAGAATTGAACAGGTAGAACGTGGAAACGATGATTTGGATGCGCTGCTGGCAGAGCTTGACGGCATGTCAGACGAAGAAGCAAAATTATTATTAGAAGATGATCCGGAAGGGGCAGATACAAATGACTGATTATTCCAAGGTGCTCGCCTCTCTTTCACCGGAAAAGCGAAAATTACTCGAACAGCGTCTAAAGCAGAAAACAAAAAAAAACAATTCATTTCCATTATCCTATTCACAGGAACGGCTCTGGTTTCTGGATCAATTATATCCGGAAAGTCCTTTATACAATATTCCTACTGCGGTAAGAATGAAGGGCTTTTTAGACTACACGGCCTTAACAAACAGCGTCAATAAAATTATCCAGCGTCACGAATCGCTGCGTACGCACTTTATACAGTCCGGTGATAAACCTGTCCAGATTGTTGCTTCCGAATTAAAAATTGACATCCCAATCATTGATTTGACAGAGATTCCCACCGCACAAAAGGAATCTGAAATAACCGAACATTCCAATCGCGAGGCTCAGAAGCCGTTTGACCTCTCCAAGGGGCCGTTGATTCGTTTAACGCTTCTGCACACCGGAAAAGACGAACACATTCTGCTGCTTACAATGCACCATATTGTTTCCGACGGCTGGTCCGTAGGCGTTTTTATCAATGAAATAGGCGCCTTTTACCAGGCCGAATTAAAGGGAAACGAAGCTGCTCTGCCCAAACTGCCAATTCAATATGCCGATTATTCTGTCTGGCAAAGAACGCGGCTTTCCGGTGAAATATATGAAAAACAAATAACGTATTGGCGGGAAGTACTCGGTGATAATCCGCCGGCGCTTGAATTACCTGCAGACCGGCCCAAAAGAAGCGCCAATAGCCAGCGCGGAAAACATCTTATGTTTTCCGTTTCAAATGATATATTGATGCCCCTTAAAGATATTACCGCAAAAAAAGGGGCGACTCTTTTTATGACCATCCTGGCCGCTTTTCAGACTATTCTCTATCGTTATTCAGGGCAGGATGACATTTCGGTAGGGACGCCTATCGCCAACCGTGACCGCACCGAAACGCGGGGATTAATCGGTTTTTTTATAAATACGTTAGTTATGCGTACCGATCTTTCAGGGAATCCAACTTTTTTAGAACTCTTAGACCGTGTAAAAACGGCCACACTCGGCGCTTTATCCCACCAGGAAATCCCCTTCGAAAAGCTGGTAGAGGAGTTACAGCCGGAGCGGGATATGACACATACCCCTTTTTTTCAGGTATTTTTTACTTTTCAGAATATTCCCAAACAGTCCTTAAAAGTACCCAATCTTGATCTCGAACAGATAACGCAGGATATAGGTGCGGTTAAATTTGACCTGACGTTAAATATAAACGAAAATCCGGATGGACTGAACACTATTGTTGGTTTCAATGAAGCGCTTTTCGATACTGTAACCATCGAACGCTTTATTCAGCATTTTAAAATTCTGCTGGAAAATATTTCGAAAAATCCCGGGCAGCGTATCGGGCATTATCAACTGCTGACAGATACGGAAACAAAGCAAATTGTATCTGAGTTTAATAAAACATCCTTTGATTATCCGCGAACAATATGCGCGCATCACCTGTTCGAAAAACAAGCAGAAAAAACACCGGATACGCTGGCGGTGGTTTATGAAGGCGATTCACTTACCTATGAAGCCTTAAATCGTAAAGCAAACCAACTAGCCCATTTATTACAGGAGCAAGGTGTTGGGCCTGAACAATATGTGGGTATTTGCATGGAACGGTCCGTGGAAATGCTGACCGCCGTGCTGGCAGTAAATAAAGCCGGCGGCGCTTACCTGCCCATTGATCCGCATAATCCCATTGACCGCCAGGCTTTTATTCTAAAAGATGCCGGAGCAAATATTCTTTTAACCCATAAAAAACTGTATGACGATTTAAAAGAACATTCCCTTAAGGTCGTTTGCATTGATGATGTGCCTGAACCTTTTTCTGCAATGAGCCAGAAAAATCCGCAAAGCAGAGTAACCGCGGAAAATGTAGCGTATCTCATTTATACCTCCGGTTCCACCGGGAAACCGAAAGGCGTGATGATCCAGCACCGCAGTCTGGTAAATTACCTGTATTGGTGGAATAATTTTTCACATGAAGAAGGTATATCCGAAATCCCCATGATCACCCGTCTGCATTTTGATATATCACTTAAACAATATTATAGCCCTGTTACGAGTGGTAGAACGGTGCACATGGTTCCCGAAGAAACCGTAATGCAGCCGGAAGAATTAATCAAATATTTCAGCCCGCTGAAAAATGCCTGTTTTAACAGCGTGCCGCCTCTGTGGCGCTCGGTTTTGGATGTTTTGGAGTCTGATACATTAAAAATTAATCAGGACTGCATAACCGGTTTGCTGTTGGGAGGTGAAGCGCTGGATGAGGACCTGCGAAACCGGACCCTAAAGTTTTTTCCAAAAATGCATTTCTTTAATATATACGGCCCAACAGAAGTTGCCGCAACGGCCACATATTCGCGTATGGAACTAAATTCTAAAATCACTATTGGCTATCCTTTAGGTAATTATCAAACCTATATTTTAGATTCATTTTTAAAACCCGTACCGTTCGGAGTTTCCGGTGAGCTTTGTATTGGCGGTGACGGTGTGGCCCGCGGTTATTTAAAACGTCCCGATTTAACAGCCGGAAGTTTTATTCCCGATCCCTTCAGCGGCATTCCCGGAAGCAGACTCTACCGAAGCGGTGATTTAGCGCGCATGCTTCCAAATGGAAAAGTTGAGTTTGTAGGCCGAATTGATTATCAGGTTAAAATTCGTGGTTTCCGTGTTGAGCTTGGTGAAATTGAAGTTGTTCTCAGCAAGCATCCCGCATTGGCACAGGTACTTGTCCTAGCCAGAGAGGACAAACCCGGGAGCAAACAACTGGTTGCATATGCGATTCTCAAAGACGGCGCAGTCCCATCCGTCCCGGAATTAAAAAACTATCTCAGGGAACATATGCCCAATTATATGGTGCCCGCCGCCTTTGTTTTTATGGAAAAATTTCCATTAAACCGCAATGGAAAAACCGACCGCAAAGCCTTACCGGCGCCGGAAATATCCCGGTCGGATTTGGATTTGGAATATATCGCACCGCGTAATCAACACGAAGAGAAAGTTGCAAAGATATTTAGTGAAGTCTTAAAAATTAAGCAGGTGGGAGCGCTGGATAATTTTTTTGAACTGGGCGGCCACTCTCTGATTGCCACCCAGGTGATTTCACGCATCCGGGATCAGTTCGAGATTGAATTACCTCTGCGCGAACTCTTTCAATCACCGACAGTAGAAAGCCTTGCTGCTGCGATTGAAAAAGAAGATTCGGGTGCCGCAAATAATGAAGCTTTGCCCATTGTTCCGGTATCCCGAAATCAAAAACTGCCCCTCTCCTTTTCCCAGCAGCGTCTGTGGTTTCTGGACCAATTGGAACCGGGCAGTCCGTTTTATAATATTCCCAGCGCCTATAAAATAACCGGAACTCTGGATATCTCTGTATTAAAGAAGAGCCTGGAGCGGATGGTCAAGCGCCATGAAATTCTGCGTACCATTTTTAAATCCGAAGAAGGCAAAGCCTTTCAGCTGATTTTGAATGAAGTCCCCGTGGAAATTCCGATTACCGATTTAACGGCTCTCACTGGCCGTGTTCTTCAGGCAAAGGTTCAGCAACTCATTTCGGAAGAAGCGCGTAAACCGTTTAATCTATCAGCCGCTCCCCTTTTCCGGACCGGTATTTTAAAACTGAATTCCCAAACGCATATCTTGCTGCTTACCATGCATCATATTATTTCCGACGG